>JAKLDZ010000236.1 GCA_022703255.1 Myxococcota bacterium
GGGGATCCTTTTCTTCCGCCGCAGCGCGGTGGAAGAAAGGCTGGCGGGCGCCGTCATGTTCGCGCACATGAACAACGTCCTCATGATCGTCTTCTCGGCGCAGTTTTTCGGGCCCCGGGAGACGATGGCGGCGGCGATGTAGCCGTACTGAGCGGTCTTGGACGGTGAGGGGGCCTTGTCGGCCGTCTGGGCGGTCATCAGGGGCGGGAGCCTAGAGCACCCATCGGGCGGGGATCAACCATGGAGAGCGCGGGCGGCAGCCGGGAGCGCTTCTTCGGGACCCCCGCGGGCGTCGGGGAAGGCGAGGCCGCCGTCAAAAAGTGCCCCCGAGCACGAACGACGTCTGCTTGCCGGTTGCGGCCACCGAGGGAATCAGCCGCACACCGCCGAGGGCGAGAGACGGGGACTCGACCGGCACCTTGTCTCGCGCGATCGCGGCCGAATCGACGGCGATGGATGCGAGCACGCCGAGCACTCCAACGACAGCCAGGGAGACGCAGTTGTCGACGCTTCCGCCGTCGCACGAGCTGAGCGCACCGTAGATGAGCAGCGTGGGTGCGGTGCGGATCCCGAGGCTGAGAAACCCCTTCTCGACGTTGCCGTGGGCCCAGTGAACCACCGGTCCGCCGAGAAGATACGTGCCGATCGACAGGGCCGGCACCTCGCCGATGGTCAGGATCGCCGCCCCGTCGGTCAGAAGCGTCTGCCAGCCGTACCAGCGCTTCTCCATCAGGACCGGCTCCTCGACCTTCGAGTCCTTCCCCGCGGTCGCGCTCGGTGCATTGGAGGGCGCGGGATTGAAGGTCCAGGAAGGCGGGATCGGACTGGCGAGCGGATCCACGGCGGCGGAAGGGGGAGCCGGGGGTGGCGGCAACAGTTGTTGTCCCGATGCGACAGGCCGTGCCGTTGCGGCACTCGCGGTAGGGGCGGGAGGCTGCTGCGCGAGCACAGCGGAGGTCATCGTGCCGCACGCGAGCAGGGCAGCGGACAGGGCGATTGTGCGGGAGGTGCGGGGCATGGTCCGGGTTCGTGCAAGGGGCGAACCAGCCCGACTGCGCGGAGAGGGGGGATCAGAACGGCTCGAACCCGGCCGCGTTCCAGTAGTCCTCCTGCAGGAGCTGCTGCTGCTTGATCAGGGCGTCGTAGTGTCCGGTCTCCCAGACCACGAGCTCCTGGAAGAACTTCTTGGCATCGGGGCTCGACGCCTTCTCCGCCATCATCTTGTAGTGGTTGATGCCGTTGAGCTCGAGCTGGACCGCGACGGCCAGGGCGCTCATTTCGAAGTGCGCGGCCTTGATCCGAGCGTGCAGCTGGGCCGAGAAGATGGGGGCCTCCGCCGTGGTCGGCTTGTGTGCGCCGAGCTTCACGCCCGTGGCCCACTCGCCCTTCTCCGTCAGCGACGCGTAGTGCTTGCGCAGGAACTCGAAGTGCTCCTGCTCCTCCGCCGCCAGATGCTCGAACGTCGCCTTGCCGTCCGCGTCCTGCGTGTTGCGGGCCGCCATCTTGTAGAACTCGTAGCCCGTGCGCTCCGCCAGCATGGCCTTGCGCAGCCCGTCGGCCATCTCCTTGATCGCTTCGCTCATGGTTCCTCCGATCACCGGTCGTGGTCATCCGATGCGCGAACGCCTCGGACGGTCGCAACCCTATCACTTCACGCGGATCGTGCGCAGAGAGACCATGACGAAGTCCTTGGTGCCCGGGACCTCGGCCCAGATGCTGAGCCCGTAGACACCGCGCCGTCCCGCGGCGGGGGCCGACTTGCTGTCGCTCAGGGGGATCTCGATCTCGAACTGATCGCCCCGGACCGTCACCGGCTTCGGGGTCACGAACCCCTGGGGGAAGTACGTCACGAAAGGCGCGGGGATCGCGTAGGACCCGGTGCGCAGCAGATGAGTCGGCTCCTTGGCCGTGGGGGTGTCGATGCGGGAGAGCCCGACGCCGACGAACCGGGCCGGAGCGATCACCTTGCCGCTCACCACGAGCTTCTGCCCGAGCTTCGCCTCGCGAGGTGCGTCGGCATACGAACCATATTGGTCGGTGAACTCCTGCGCCAGGCACACGATGTCGAGCCCCCGCGCCTTCGCGAGCCCCACCCCCACGTGCGTGTGCCACCGCTTCAGGATGTTCTTGCGGTGACCGTCGTGCGGCGGCTTCTCCGCCATGAACGCCGCCTCGACCTTCTCGATCATCGCCGGGTCGAACCGGGGCTCCGGATCCACCTCGCGCCCCTTGGCGTCGGCAAAGCACCCCGCGTTCTCCTGCGACATGTGCACGCCGCCCGCCTCGGTGTACCGCAGCTCCGGTACCGAACCGTCGGTGCCGATGTGCGCCGTGAAGCCCCGGGTGACCATGTCCCGCGCGTGACGCATCCCGGCCGCGGCGGCGATCGGATCCCACTCCACCGCGGCGACGCCTTCGGCTTCCCGGTCCCGGTTGACCAGCTCGAGCATGTACTTCTCGGCCTGCTCGAGGGTCAGCAGCCCCTTGGGACGCTCGACCGTGCGCGCGGGACCGGTGTGGTCGCGCGAGGCGGGAGGCTTCACACCGGCAGGACTGCGCTGCGCGCTGCACGAGCAGAGCACGGCGGCGAAGACGAGGGCGGAGAGCACGGGTCGCACGCGCAGGAGCCTAGCACGTGGTGCGGCAAGAACCCTCGCTGCGACTGGCGGCTCTCACGGCCATGTCCCTGGAACGGATCGACGACACGACGACGGTAGAGGAGCTGGTGGAGGCGTGGCCCGATGCGGTGGGCTTCCTGAGAGAGCGCTACGACCTGCGGGTCATCTGCTGCGGTGCTCCGGTCTGGGCAACCCTCGGCGAGCTGGAACGGAGCCGGAATCTCGCCTCCGGGGAGCTCGTTCGCGGCGTGCGTGAGAGGTTCCCGACGGCCGCGAACGAGGGCTAGAGAGGCGGCGCACGGGGGCACGCGAGACGGTCAGCGACCGAGGACCGCCGCGTGCAGCTTCGTGGCCTCCGCCCGGTTCCCGGTCACCGTGGTCTCCAGCATCCTTCCGCCCACCCGATCCACCACGGTGTCGTCGGCGATCGTAGCCGTCTGCTTGCGACGCGCGTCGTACTCGTCGCTGCAGTCGTGCAGCGTGACCCTGCCGCGATGTTCGCCGCGCGAGACGTCGAGCACGGTGGACTTGCACGAGTCGAACTCGGTGGACAGGTCGCTGCCGACGCTCCAGCCGAGGCGGTCGAGGGCCTCGCGCAGATCGGCCGAGGTGGCGGTGGGCAGCGAGATCGGCTTGGGAGGGCGGGGCGGACGCGGGGCCGCGGAAGCCGAAGGGGATGGCGGCGACGCGGACGGCGTTTTGCTGTCGCAGCCCGTGGCCGCCCATGGCGTCAGGGCCAGTGCGAGGATCACGATGCTTCTCACGGCCTGGAGGGTCCTTCCCACCCGACCCAGGTCGAGCCGTCGGGGCCGTGCTCGCGCTTCCACACCGGCACCCGCTCCTTGATCCCGTCGATGAGCAGCCGGCACGCCTCGAAGGCGAGCTGGCGATGCGGGGCGGAGGCCGCGCAGACGATGGCGATGTCGCCGACCTTCAGCGCACCGACGCGATGGATGGCGGCGATGCGGACCTCGGCGTGTCCGGCGACGATCTCGTCGGCGATCCGCTGCATCTCGGCCTTCGCCATGGCTCCGTAGGCTTCGTACTCGAGCAACGAGACCGGCTTGCCGTCGTTCTGGTCACGAACCATCCCCACGAACAGCACCACGCCGCCGGCCGCGTCGTGTCGCACCGCTTGCAGCGCATCGTCCACGCTCAGGGGCGTGTCCCGGACGTCGATCAACGCTCCCATCGTCCGCTGCGGCCTCCGTCTTTCATCTCGAGCCGGACGGCCTCGATGACGATGCCGCGCTCGATGCCTTTGAGCATGTCGTAGATCGTGAGGGCGGCGACGGAGGCCGCGACCATGGCTTCCATTTCGACGCCGGTGCGGTCGAAGGCTTCGGCGGTGGCGCGGATGCGGACCGACGGAGGCTGGGGGACGGGTTCGAGCTCGAGGGCAAGAGAAGTGGTGGCGACGGGATGACAGAGGGGAACGAGCTCGGGGGTGCGTTTGGCGGCGAGAATTCCGGCGATTCTTGCGGTGGCGAGGACGTCGCCCTTGGGTGCATCGGCGAGCTTCTGGAGCGTGCGAGGGCTCATGCGCACCACGGCGGACGCGACGGCCTTGCGGTGCGTGGGTTCCTTGGCGGCGACGTCGACCATGTGCGCCTCGCCGGATGCGGAGAGGTGCGTGGAGACTTCGCGCGCGCCGATGATTTCCTTCCAGGCGGCGGCGAGCTTCTGACGATCGGAGCGTGTGCCGACCTTGTGGATGGCGTAGCGCTCGAAGGGACGAAGAGCAGCCCAGGAGCCGGCTGGGAGCACGAACTCCTCGCCGAGGGACGTCACGAGCTCCTCGGGGGGCTTCTTCGGATCGGGCGGCGGCACCGGAGGGATCGCGCGCGTGCTCTCGGCGACCGGTGAGAGCAGCTCGCGGACCTCGTCGGGGTCGATGCGGTCCATGGTGCCGAGCCGCAGAAGTCGCTGACGCGCCTTGGAGGAGAGCGATCTCCAGCCCTCCAGGGAGAGTCGGATCCCGGCCTCTTCGAGGGCGCGACGCGCGGCGAGGGGGAGCAGCTGGAGCTTGCTGTCGAGACGCTCGAACTCGAAGATCGGCGATTGCTTCGGGTCGTCGGCCATTACGACACCCCGTGGGTTCGAATTCGGATGCTTATACCAGGGAACCCGACGGGGGGGATGCGGCAGCGGGAGGCTCGTGACGATCAGATCGGGTCAGGAGGGCGCGCCGCGCTCGAGCAGCTCGGCGACGTAGTGCCAGACCGCCTTGGTGGTCGCCGGGGGGAGATCCACGAACTGGACGCCCGTCACGCCTTCCTGGGTGTGGTAGCGCACCTCGCAGGAGAGCTCGTGCTCCCCCCAGCGGCTGAGCGCGACGCGCAGTCGCAGGCGGGTGCCGACGGGGAAAGGGCTGCCGGCGCTGGTAATGCGCAGCGCCATGCCGCCTGCGCCGACATCGTGGATGACGACCTGGTGCGTGTGTCCCTCGAGCAGCTCCGCGGTGGCGGGGCAGTCGGGGATCGGTTTCATTCGCACTGCCTTGCGGCGCTCGACTCGGTCCATCACGACCTCGCAGCATCCACCATCTCACGGATTCGGTCCAGCGTCTCGGTTCGCGGAGCGCATGGAGAATCGTGAGCGGGGACGCGGAGGGCGGGCTTGCAGGCGGCCCTGCGCAGCGGGGGGTCAGTTGCAGCGAGCGGACCAGCGGACGGCATTGGCCATGAGCCGCTGGATGTTGGTGTTGGTCCAGCCGTTGGGCGCGTAGTTGCCGGCGTGGGCGACGTGCACGACGCGGCCGGCATCGGGCAGATCTCGGATGGCGACGGCGTCGATGGCCTCGCTGCTTCCGACGATGCGTCGCACGCCGCTGGCGACCTTGGTGACGCCGACATTGGAAGTGGAGGCGAAGACGAAGCTGTAGTTCACGCTGGAGCCGGGGAGGCCGTCCCAGATCGGGTGGCCGATGTAGCCGGTGTCGAGCTTGTAGGTCACCTGGCCGCTGAAGGCGACCGTGCGGGTGAGGAGCACGAGAGGAGCGAGAGTGGCCCAGCGTCCGTCAGCGACGTGCTTGGCAGCCCACTCGGTGAGGACAAGGCCGTTGGAGGCCGCGACGAAGTTGCTGATGGCCTGCTGTCCAGCCGCGGGCATGTCGTTGGAGTACGACGTGGAGGTCGGTCCTCCTGCGAGTACGAGGACCGAGCCGTAGCCGGTCAGCGCCGGGCTGGCGCCGTCGTACAGGTAGCTGGCCTTGGTTGCGATGTCGACGGTCCACCCGGGCAGCAGGCCGCCGGTGGTGAAGGCGTTGACGAGGGTCTGCGTGCCGGCGGTGGAGTCGTCGGGAATGACGAGGAGCTTGAGGGTGCAGACGCACGCGCTGGCTGCGCAGACACCGGAGCCGCACACCACACCGCAGCCTCCGCAGTTGGCCGGGTCATCGGTGACGCTCTTCTCGCAGCCGTCGACCAGATCGCCGTTGCAGTTCGCGAAGCCGCCCGTGCACTGACCGATGTCGCACGCGCCGCCGACACACCCCGCAGCGGCGTTTGGCGGAGGCGCGCAGACGTTGCCGCAGGCGCCGCAGTTGTTGATGTCCGACGTCAAGGTCGCCTCGCACCCGTCCGCGAGGACGCCATTGCAGTCCTCGTGGCTGGCATCGCACGAGCCGATCTTGCAGACCCCCTGGTCGCACGTGCGGTAGCCGTCGGCGACGGCGGGGCAGACGGTGGTGCAGGTGCCACAGTGATCGACGTCGTTGACCGTGTCGGTCTCGCAACCGTCGGTGGCTCCGCCGAAGCAATCCTGCCAGCCGGGATCGCACGAGGCGATGCCGCACAGGAACATCGAGCAGCCGGCTGTCCCATGGTCGATCGCGGCGCAGGCGTTGTCGCACGCTCCGCAGTTGCCGGAGTCCGTCGCGAGATCCACCTCGCATCCGTCGGTGGGGATCGCGTTGCAGTCGGCGAAGCCGGGGTCGCAGCTGTCCACAAGGCACAGGCTCCCCTCGCACTTGGCCACACCGTGAGCGATCGCTGCGCACTTGTTGCCGCACATTCCGCAGTGGTTGACGCTGACCGCGAGCTCGGTCTCGCAACCGCTCCAGTAGCTCTTGTCGCAGTCGTCCCAGCCGGTCTCGCAGGTGCCGACGCCGCAGACGCCCTGGTCGCAGCCGGGCTGGCCGTGGAGGACAGCGGGACAGGTGTTGGAGCACGCGCCGCAGTTGAGCGGGTCGGTCAGCAGCGAGACCTCGCAACCGTTGGCCGCATCGGCGTCGCAGTTCTCGAACCCCTTGAGGCACGAGAAGCCAGCGCACGCGCCGCCGACACACTGGGCGGTCGAGTTGGCCGGCTTGTCGCACGGCTTGCCGCAGCCACCGCAGTTGTCGGGATCCTTCGAGGTGTCGGACTCGCAGCCGTTGCTCGGATCCTGATCGCAGTCGTTCCACCCGATGTCGCACGACTTGACCGCGCACTTGCCCGCCTTGCATTCGGTCGTTGCGTGGGCCAGCGCACACGCCTGCGAGCACCCTCCGCAGTTCAACGGATCGGTCTGCAGATTCGCTTCGCAGCCGTCGAACGTGAAGCCGTTGCAGTTGCCCATGCCGGTCGGACACTCCGGCGCCCCGGACTCCGCAGCGTCCGTGCTCGCGCCGTCCCCGCCCTCGGCTCCGGTCTCCGTGGGCCCCGTCTCCGTCGGACCGGTCTCGGTCACCGACGCATCCTCGTCGTGCGGTTGCCCGCAGGTGAAGCAGTACGGGTCGTCGGTGCAGCCCGTCAGCGCGACGGCTCCAAGCCCGAGGATTCCGAGTCCAGCGGTTCTGAGGAACAAGCTCATCCGATCACCTCTGGCTGCGAGGGATGTGACCTCGCGCCGATTGAAGACAGTTCGCCGTGCAGGAAGTGCGAATCGCATTTCCGTCAGCGCCTCCTGAGACGCAGGGTGGAGGCGAGTCCGAGGAGGGCGAAGAACCACGCAGCAGCGCTCGCGGAAGAGGAGCCGCCCGGAGTGGAGCAACGGCACCCGCCGCCGCCGGTCGGCATGCCGTAGTTCTCTTCGAACTTGTCGGAGCCCGCCGCTCCCGATGCGCCGGTCGAGCCGGCAGCCGCGGCGCTCCCCGCTGCACCCGCAGCGCCTGCGGCGGAGCCGGCCGCTCCCGCGGAGCCCGCGCTGCTGTCGGGCAAGCCGCCGTCCGCGGTCGAGCCCGCAGCACCCGCGGTGCCTGCCGCACCCGCTGCACCTGCAGCGCCTGCTGCGCCCGCCGAACCCCCCACGCCGGCGTCGCCTCCGACACAGTCCCCGCTCACGCAGCTCTGTCCCGGAGGACAGATGACGTTGTCGCAGGAGATGGGCAGGCACACGCCGCCCTTGCACGCATAGCCGGCCTCGCACGGGAACTCGGGGGATCCGCAGGGCTCGGCGCAGATGCCGTTGATGCACGTGCTGCCCTGCGGACACGCCCCGTTGTCCACGATGCCGTCGCAGTTGTCGTCGGACCAGTTGCAGACCTCGTCGGTGGGCTGAACGGCCCCCTCGCACTTGAAGTCGTTGTTCTCGCACACCAGCTTGCCCGGCTTGCAGGGCGGCTTGTCAAAGGGCGAGACGGGCAGATCGCACTCGGTGCCGACCTGCGGGCTGGAGGGCGTGCAGCAGTTGGTCTTCGGCAGGAACGTGCACTGTCCGCCCGGCCCCGAACACTGGTCGGTGGTGCACGGGTCGCTGTCGAGGCAGTCCTTGTCCTCGTTGCAGCACTCCGGGATCGCCTGCAGCGTGCAGGTGTTCGTCGACAGGTCACACGCGTTGAGCGTGCACAGGTCGTCGGGCACCTCCTTGCAGTCGTCGTCGGTCTTGCAGCATCCGGGCACGAAGGCGATGTTGCAGATCTGGCCCGGTCCCGGGCAGGTGGAGGCCGAGCAGGGGTTGCCCTGGGTGCAGTCTTCGTTGGTGACGCAGCAGCCGTTGATGTTGACGTTGGTGCAGGTGCCGCCGAGGGTCGAGCAGACATCCGCGGTGCAAGGCAGGCCGTCGTCGCACTCGGCGTTGGACATGCAGCAGCCCGCCTGCTGGAGGTGTTGGCAGGTGTTGGTGCCGATGTCGCAACCATCGACCGTGCAGGGGTTGGAGTCGTTGCAGTCCAGGTCGCCGGTGCAGCACTCGGCGACGGGAGGATGGACGCAGGAGCCACCCGGGACCGGGCAGCGGTCTTCGGTGCAGGGCTTGCCGTCGGAGCAGTCGGAGTCCTTGACGCAGCAGCTCTCGCCGAGGACGGCGCAGGGGCCATGGACGGTGAGGTCGCTGACGGCAGGGGAGGCGAAGCCGGGGCCCGCGAGGTCGGCCTTGAGCTGCACGTAGCGCCCCTTGATCCCGATGAGCGGCGCGTTGTTCTGGCACGGTTCGTAGGGCGCGGTGGCGAGCTCGCCGAGCGTGTCGGCGGCGCGGGCGCCGATCTTCAGGGAGGTCTCCGCCGGGATCGGGTTGGGGATCTCGGTGTTCCACGAGACGGTGCTCCAGGCGATGCCG
>JAKLDZ010000237.1 GCA_022703255.1 Myxococcota bacterium
GTCGTCATCGCCAACGACGGGATGGCCCGCCCCTATCTTGCGCTGGAATGGCTCGAGGGGATTGCCCTCGACGACGAGCTTCGCTTCCGCCGGACGCATGACGTTCCCCCGTTGGATCTCGCGCAAGCGATGAGTCTGCTCGACGGAGTGGCGAGGGGGCTTGGCACAGCGCACGAGCATCGGATTGCCCATCGGGATCTGAAGCCGGCCAACGTATTCCTGGTCCGGCGGGAGACGGGCGTAGACGCGAAGCTCCTCGACTTCGGGCTCGCGAAAGCGCTGGACCAATCGGCTTCGATGACGGCGCTCTTCGATCGAACCGCCGGCGCGGAGTGCGTATTCACACGCCGATACGGTGCGCCCGAGCAATGGTTGCGACGGCTTGGAGCCACCGGCCCCTGGACCGACGTGCACGCCCTCGCGCTGCTGCTGGTCGAGCTGCTGACGCTGCAGCCAGCCCTGCAAGGTGAAGAGGCCGCGGAGCTGATGGGAGCCTGTCTGGACAAGGAGGTCCGGCCCACGCCCAACACCCGTGGAGCCCGCCTCCCCGAGCAGATCGATCGGGTCTTCGCCCGTGCCCTCGCGATCGATCCCAGGGATCGCCACAGGACCGTCGGAGAGTTTTGGAAAGCGCTCGACGACGTCGCCCGTTCCTGCGGAACCCTACCCTCTCATGCGACAGTACGCATCCTCGGGATCCCCAATCCTGGGGAGTCGTCTCCGCCTTCCGCCGGCCCCGCAGGCGTGGGGGTCCCCTCCGGCACCACTGACGCATCGCCCATGGCGCGCAACTCGACAACCGTCGACTCCGTCGAACCCTTCTCCCGCTCCCGCGACGCCTCCCGTTCTCCCACACTTCGAGGTTCCAGCGCATCTCCCCTGCGGGGGCGTCGAAGTGTCTGGATGGCAGCAACGGGAGCCTTGGTTCTCGGTGCTGGCATGGCGGCTGGAATCGCGCATCGCGGCGCAACGCCCCCTTCGGTTCCTTCGGTGGCCTCCGTCGAAGCACAGCCGCAGCCGGAGTCCAAGACCCCGGTCGCGCCGCCCCCGGTCCTCGCGAGTGCTTCGGAGGAGACGTCCAACGCTCCCGCCGTGCAGCCCGCCGGTAGGAAGGGCGCTCCGCGGCCGTTGCCGATCCCCGCTGCCCTATCTGCTCCGCAGCCACTCGCAACTCCCCTGTCATCTGCCGCCTCGCCGACTCCGGCGCTCGCACCACCACGCTCTCGGCCAGAGCCCTCGGCAACTCCCCCGGATGACCTGACTCCCGCGGAGATCCTGCGCGAACGAAGGTGACGCGCGACGCTAGAAATCCCCGGCAAGGCCCATGTACCCGCCCGCGGGACAAGCCCCGGCCTGGGCCCGCAGCTGCGGCCTCGCCCCCCCGGGGCTGCGCAGCATGAGCCACGTTCCAACCGCTATCGCCGCGCCTCCTGCCACGAACGAGATCGTGGAAAGCGCTGCGGCGCGTTGCGCGTCGCGACTCAACTCGAGACCCGTATCATCGCAGTAGCTTCCCTGACAGTGACCGTCGGAATCCCTCTTCAAAGAGAACGTCCTGAGGCCGAAATACGTGCCCGCCCCGACCGCAAGAACCCCCGCACCACCGACCACGATTCCCACGGTGCGCGATTGCGTGTCAACGGATAACGTCTCGCGCAGGGGCGGGGCGGTCGCGGACAGATCATCGAGCTTCGGCACGAGAATCCGCACGACCCCGGCTTGCGGCCCCAACCGCACCTGCCGCTCGAAGGGGCGTCGGTTTTGGGCCCGCACCGTGAGCTGGTGCTCCCCGGGATCCAACGGAATGGGCTCCCGCAGCGTGGCCGGATCCACGGGAGCGCCATCCAGGCTCACGACGGCCTGCTGGTCAGCGGGGGTGAGCTCCACCAGAATTCTCGGGACCGACTTGAGAAGAGCCTCGATTCTCAGGGAAGCGAAACGGACCCGCTTGGATTGTCCAGCTTCCTCCGCCTGCGCCCGGGCGCGCTCGTATTCGGCCAGAGCGAGCGCAAGCTTGTTGGCCTGCTCGTGGCACCAGGCAAGGTTCAGCAGCGTGCCGAGGGCAGGTTCCAGACGATAGCTCTCCGCAAAAGCCTCGCACGCTCCGTCGATGTCGCCGCCATCGACGAGGGACTTTCCGCGGGCGAAAGCGATGTCGGCGGGGGCCATCTCTGCGGGGGCATGCTCCGCGGAGGTTGGAGCCGTGGGCTGAGACGACGCGGATACGGGCACGCCGAGGATCCCCGTAACGAGCAGGGGCAGGACGGCGACACGAGTGCGACGGCAGGAAGAACTCATCATCCCTGGTGCGACGTTGCCATGAGTCGAAACGGATTGAAAGCCCGGTTCGTGCAGAAATGCAGCCGGGCCGGAGGAGCGGAGCGAGGCAATCGGCGGACGGCCTGTTGGCCGTGACGGGGGCGATCGCGGTGTTCTCCGGATGCACAGCGGTGTCCACGGATGGACGCCATCGAGAGGTGTCGACACCGGCTCCGCGAAGGCTTCGAGCCTTCCCGCGCCGTCTTTCGGACATCGCCACCCCGCCCGAGCGTGGCATCCGAGCTGCAAGCGAAGGCGCCCACCGCACGTACTGTCCCGCAGGACATCGCGGGACGCTGCCCTCAGGAGGAACACGTGGTCCAGCCCTCGACCGACCCCTCGGCGATGCCATCCGCGCAACCCATCACCGCAGCTTCGACGGAACCGAAGAAGAGGAGCAAGGTGCTGCTACTGGCAGTGGCCGGTGCAGCGCTGGTGCTTCTGGGCGGGGTAGGGACCGCCGCAGCCGTGTTCCTTCCGGACCTGCTGAGTGGCCCCGGAGCTCTGCCCTTCGAGCCCGAACGTCTTCCTCGCGGCACCAAGGTCGTCATGAAAGCCACGTACGGAGCGATGATTCAGACCCAGGCAGAGATTGCCGCGTCGCTCGTTCCGGAGGAGGCGGTCTGGTCCGAGCTCGCACAGGAACCCTGCGACGGAACGGACCTGAGTACGGACCTGATGATAGTGTCAAGGAACCCGGAGAAGGCCTCGGACTGGATGATAGAGCACCTCGCGGAGGCGCTGGGGCCCAAGCTCACCGCGACGCAGCTTGCGCTGCGCTGTGGACGCGACATCGCGCGTGCGACCCAGCTCGACGCATCGTCCCCGACTTGGGTGTTGATGCTCGAAGCGGACAAGAAGACCCTCTCGGTGCAGGTGATCAAGAGCGAGCAGGCCAAGATGCCCGACACCGAGCCCCCCTTCGATGCGCGCACCTTCCGCGAGCACAAGGGGGCCTGCAAGCCGTTGATGAAGAAGGGCGACGACGGAAAGGAAGTCGCGGACAAGTGCGGAGACGAATCCGAGTCCGTCGCCATGGCCGACAAGCTCTGGTTCCACGGCCAGCTGTCGCACCTCGACGAGTTCATGCGCCACTACGACAAGCCGGCCGACGAGCTGCCGATTGCGGGCGAAGTGCTCGCGGCCCTCGCGCCCTCGTTCCGCAAGCACATGATCTCGACCATCGTCACCGAGCGCGATCCTCGGGTTGGAGCGCTTGGCGGCAGCATCGGCTTTGCGCAGTCCATCGGGCTGGGCTCGATAGAGAAGCTGTCGCTGTTCCCGATGGATCGGGCGAAGAAGACCAGTGACGCCATCTCCTCGCGAATCCGGGGGCAGGGAACGGGATGGGTGATGCCGGACCTCGAACACGGGTTCCGCGCCCGCGTGGCGTTCCTCGGAAAGGACGAAGACGCAGCGAAGTCGGTGGCCAGCGAGGTGGAGGACTTCCGCAAGGAGTGGCGTGCGCACCTGCAGAACCAGGCCGACGACAACGCCAAGAAGTTCCACGAGCTGACCAAGGATCTGACCGACACGGAGCGGGAATACAAGGACGCGATGTACGACCTGCTGATGCGCGGGATCTCCAAGGCCGTGGTCGATCGCTCCGGGCTGGTGGTGACGATGGATCTGGAGCCCGAGCCGAAGGAGACGGAGCAGAAGGCGATTCGCGCGTGGCTCAAGTCGCGCAAGGAGCAGTCCGCGACGGCGGCGCGGATCGTTCGCACGCTCGCGGCGGGCAAGGAGGCCGAGCCCGCGGACCTCGAGGCGATGGGAGGCAAGAAGCTCATCGAGAAGATTGCAGAGCTCAAGCGGGGCAAAGGCATGTAGGCGATGTCCGCAGAATCTCGCGACGAAGCCTCCCCAGGAACCGTATTCGGAGGCGACTTCAGAATCCTCAGACCCCTCGCTTCCGGCGGCATGGGCTCGGTGTTCGTCGCCGAGCAACTCTCCACCGGGCGGTTGCGCGCACTCAAGCTCATGCAACCACAGCTCGCCGCCGATCCCTCCTTCCGCCGGCGCTTCGAGCAGGAAGCCCGGATCGGCTCGCTCATTCGCAGCGACCACGTCGTGGAGGTGATCGCCGCAGGGGTCGATGCATCGACCGAAGCGCCGTGGCTCGTGATGGAGTTGCTGTCCGGCGAGGACCTCTCCGACTACTGTCGCAAACGCGGTCCCGTTCCCCCGGAGGAGACGGCGGAGATCCTCGGCCAGCTCTGCCACGGCCTCGCCGCCGCCCACGATGTCCCCATCGTCCACCGGGACCTGAAGCCCGAAAACGTCTTCCTCTCCGAGTCCAGAGTCCGCGGCATGGCCTTCGTCGTGAAGATTCTCGACTTCGGGATCGCCCGCCTCCTGGCCGAGGCCCGCACGACGGCGACGGCAGCGATAGGGACGCCGCTCTGGATGGCTCCGGAGCAGGCGGAGACCGGGGGGAACATCAGCCCTCCGACCGACGTCTGGCCCCTCGGTCTGATTGCCTTCCTGCTGTTGACCGGCAAGCACTACTGGCTCGGTGCGAACGGGCAGGACATCTCGATTGCCAAGCTGCTCAAGGAAGTCCACCTCGATCCGCTGGCTCCGGCGAGCGAGCGCGCGGTGGCCCTCGGGGCGACAGCGCGATTGCCACCGGGATTCGATGCATGGTTTTCGCGCTGCGTGGCCAGGAACCCCTCGGATCGATTCCGGCACGCTCGTGACGCATGGACCGAGTTGCAGCCCGTGCTGGGCGCCGCGGCGACGGCATCGGCGCCCACGGTGCTCGCTGCTCCCGCCCCCGACTCCATCCAGCTTCACGCCGACCCTCAAGGCCCGGCTGCGTCTTCGGGCACGATTCTCGCCTCTCCCACCCCCGCGTCGTGGGCCGCCACGGGGACTTCGGGGTCCGGCCCCGTCGGTTCGTTCCCTTCGATTCCAAGACCCCCGCCCTCTGCGTCCCGCCCCCGGTCGGTGTGGTTCGTGCTCGGCCCGCTTCTGGCGGTGTGGGGACTCGCTGGCGGTGCATTCGTCTGGTGGAAGCTTCACCAGGCCACTGCGCAACCCACCGTCGATACTGCCGAGTCCGGTCTCGCCTTGCAGTCACCGTCGGCCCGGCGGAGCGCGAACGCTCCCCGCGCCTCCACTGCGCCCTCCGATGCGGTGATGCGCCTGCGTGCCACCGTGTCCGGGGCCACGGTCGATGTCCCTGCCGGGACATTCCGCATGGGTGCGCTTGGCGGCGACCCGTCCGAAGCTCCTCCGGTGGACGTGAACGTGCAAGCATTCGCAATCGACCGGGTCGAGGTCACGGTCGAAGCCTATGCTGCATGCGTTAGAGACGGCGCCTGCGACATTCCCGGCGTCGGAGGCGACTGCAATTGGGGGCTGACCGACAGGACGCGACATCCAATCAACTGCGTGTCGCTGAGGCAGGCGGAGACGTTCTGCGCCTGGGCCGGGAAGCGTCTGCCCACGGAAGCAGAGTGGGAGTTCGCCGCCCGCGGTCCACAGGGGCGACGCTATCCGTGGGGCGAGGACGATCCGCAGGGCAAGCTCTGCTGGAAGCGTTTTGACATGGCCTGGGGAAAGGTCGAAGGCACCTGTCCCGTCGGTCGGTACGAGGCGGGCGAGACCCCTGCGACGCGGATCGCGGACCTGGCGGGCAATGTCGCCGAGTGGACCTCGAGCCGCTATTGCCCTCACGGCACCGCTTCGTGTGCCGCCGAGAACCACGTCGTCCGCGGCGGCGCCCGCGGTGCGACCTCTGCTGCGGCGGTGAGGGCCACCGCGCGCAGCCCGTTGGCTCCCGACGCGCGCAACGGGCAGATCGGATTCCGATGCGCCCGTTGAGCGTGGCCCCCGCGTCGGAAGCTTCCACAGGAGGTGACTTCATGTTCCGAATCCGGTTCCGTGTGATTGTGACTGCGCTGCTGCTGGCCCCCTTGCTCGCCGGTTGTTCGAAGAAGAACACGGACGATGACGACGCGCCGATTCTCAGGCGGGACCAGGCGCGGGCCCCATCCGCAGCGTCGGGCAGTGCGGCTACGGCCGCCCCGGCTTCGGACAAGGCGCCCGCAGCGGCCCGCAACATCACCGCAGATTGCGTGGAGTCCGCGCGCGCGTCCTCGGAAGACAGGAAGCATCCCGCGATGCACGCCTTCGACGAGCGCCCGACGACAGCGTGGAACGAGTCGGCCGGGGGTGACGGAGCGGGAGAATGGGTGGAAGCGAAGCTCCGGCCCGGAACCTACGTTTCCTACGTGGAAGTCGGCGGAGGCTGGTCGGCGACCTCGCAGCCCGGCAACGTCGACCTGTGGGAGCACAACAACTCGTTCCGCAAGATGAAGGTGACCTGGGATCAGGGCTCTGCCGAAGTCACCTTCGATCGAAGCACCGACCGGGGCAAGAAGAAGCGCGTGGAGGTGAAGGCCCCGACGACGGCGCTGCGATTCTCGGCGATCGAGGTGGACCGAGGCAGATTCAACGACCTGTGTCTCGACGACGTCTTGATCTACGGCGAGTATGACGGGCCGAAGGGTCCGGTCGACGAGTGCAAGGACGTGACCTCGACGTGCGCCTCGGATCTGTTCGTGCAGCTTGCGAGTCCCCTCCCCTCGGCCCCTGCGGATTACGACTACCCCCACACCCACAAGCTCCTCGCGGGGCGCAAGGAGTTCTCGGGAACCCGATTCGTCGAGACCTACAAGAACGGAAACCGGGTCATGGGGGCGATCGTGAAGAACCGCTGCTATGCGGACAAGCTGATGAAGGTTCACGACGAAGCGCTGAAGTCGCATCCGCAGGCGTCGTGCGAGCGGATCGACGTGCGGCGGGTGATCTTCGAGATTCCGTGAGAGTGGGTATCGGAGCCGTGCCTGTTGTGGGAGGCGCGGCTTCGCGAAGCTACCAGGACAGGACGATCTGGGGCTCGGGCTTGACGACGCGGAACTCGACTCTGCGGTTAGCGGCGCGGCCTGCGTCCGTGGAGTTGTCCCGGATCGGTCGAGCTTCCCCGAACCAGGCGAAGTTCAGCCTGCTCGTGGAGATTCGCTCCTTCTTGTAGAGGTGTTCGAACACCGCCTTCACCCTTGCCTTGGACAGCTCGTAGTTCTTCGCCTCCTCGCCGACGTCGTCGGTGTGTCCCTCGATGCGGATTTCCTGCAGAGCCTGGGGCAGCTCCCGCATCACACGCGCCACGTCCTTGAGCAACGGATAGGCATCGGGCAGGAGCGTCGCGCTGCCGGTCGCGAACCGGATCGAGTCGTCGATCTCCACGCCGCGAGCGGTCAGCCGCGCGTGCCCGTAGGACCTTGCGCAACCGTTCTTGCGCCGGTCGTTGTCGCGGACGCCAGCCTCTGCGGGGCAGGCGTCCACCTTGTCGGCTACGCCGTCCATGTCCTGGTCCGGACACCCGTTCTCTTGCGCGAGATACGAGAACACTCCGGGCTGATCGGGACACGCGTCCTGCCGGTCGATGACGCTGTCCTTGTCGCGGTCCTTGCCGATGGCGAAGGCGAAGTAGACGCGGACGCCCTTCTGGGCCTGCAGGTTCATCGGCATGCGGAAGGTCTTGCCCGCGACCCTTCCGCCGAGCATTGCGCCAATCACCCGCCCCGCGTCGTCGCCTTCCACCGCGCGAAACACCTCGACCCAGCCGCGGTACGTCCCCTCCATCGGCTTCCGATCGCGCGGCGTGAAGATGTTCTCCACGTTCTGGGCGAGGCAGTTGTTGCCGAACTGTCCGAGGCAGTCCACGTCGAGCTGCAGGCCGGCGGCCCCCCCCTGCTTGCGCTGGTACCACACGTGATGGCCGTCGGGCCCGATCACGTGCAGATCGAGGTCATCGCCCGTGCGCCACGCCAGCGTCCACTGCAACGCTCCGCTCTGGTAGCCGCAACCCACGTCGTACAGACCGTCACAGTCGTTGTCGATCGCGTCGAAGCACACGTCCTTGCCCGAGGGAGAGCACTCGGTGGTGAAGCCGTTTCTGGCTGCCGGGTCGCCGTGGACCACGTTCTCGAACTCGGCCTGGTCGCCGACAGCGAGCTGCGAGGCCTGTCTCTCGCGCACGAGGTTGGCGAAGGGCTCCAGGTTCAAGCGCGCGAGCACCGTTCCCTCGCGCAACAGCGGGTTCTTGGAGTCACCCTTGGAGGCGATCACGACTGGGAATCGGGCCGAGGTGTCGAATGACGTGCTCGGCGGCAGCGTGAACTTCACACGCCCTTCGACGTCCGGGGTCGCGGTGAACTCTCCCAATCCGGACACGGTCAGCAGCAACGACAGATGGGAGAGGTCCCTGTTGCTTCCGCACGACACACTCCCGTCCTGGCGCGTGCTGGACGAGAGACGCGGCTGTCCCACTTCCGATGTCGTCTTGGCCCCGGAGAATCCGATCAGGCCCGCGACGGCTGCGACGCCGCCGACGGCTCCAACGTCGGCAGCGGCTTCCTCGGAGTGATTGAGGTAGAGCAATCCTCCCGCCGCCGCGGCGACCAGGCCGCCCACGACCAGCACGCCGTTGGCCAACTTGTCCGGCTCGACGACCTTCGACTGCGTGATCATCTCCCGCTCCTCCACGACCTTCACGCACTTTCCGAAGCCGAGCTGTCCTTGGACGCCGGAGTCGGTGGCGGTCCATTCCGACAGGATTGGCCTCTTGGCGCCGGGCGCGGGCTCAAGATGGAACGAGCTTCCGGCG
>JAKLDZ010000238.1 GCA_022703255.1 Myxococcota bacterium
AACCGCTCGCGGCCGTCCCGCTGGTCGGCGGGTCGTCGCACGGCAGCAGCATCACGACGCCGAACTCCGTGGCGGTGCGCATCACCTGATCCACGAGCTGCAGCGTCTGATCCCTCAGCTTGACGTAAGTCCCGCGGTGCTGATCTCGAAACCTCTTCGGATCCATGTTCGCCCCGCCATTGGCCTTCACGGCCTTCCGGAGCGTTGCGTGAAAGAGTTCCTCGACTGTCAGCGGGGTCACGAAGAGCTCGCAGTCAATCCCACGGACCGCGTCAAAGAACGCCCGCACCTCGTGGTTCCTTTGTCCGCGACGGCTCTCGTAACCCCACAGCGCGATCAGTACACTCGTGTCCACGAAGCAGGACCGGTGCCCCGATCGTCGGATCTCGGCGAACCGGCGCTTCCTCGGGCTACTCGTCGCCGTCGTCACGCTCCAACACCACACGAACGAAGTCGTCAGTCAGTTCCGCACGTGGACGGCTGGTCCCGCTGATGCGCTCGCGCAGCGCGGCCCTGAGCTCGGCTGCGCGCTCTGCTCGCTCACTTGCCTTGGCGCTCCTGGCCTCCAGCGCTTCCACGCGGGCCTTCAGTCTCTTCAGTTCCGACCTGAGCTCGTCCACGTCGGAGGTCATGCCCTGGCTGTGGGGCCGGGCGGGCTCTTCGGCAAACCTGATCGGGTCACATCCAACCGCGATCAGCGGCATCGGGTGCTTGCCCCCCCAACGTTTGGGCAACTCGGGCAGCCATGCCGCGCTGGCCCTTGCGAACACCTCCTTCGCTGACCAGCCCGCGGCTCCGTGCGGCCGGCACTCGCCCACATCCCACCCTGGCCGCTTCATCGCCGTCCCCACGTCACCGTCTCCTCGCAGGAACAAACAACGTCTCGAACACCCGTCTTGTGACCTCTCTGGCAGGTCCCATCCCAAGGATAGCATCCTCGACGTCGAGGGGCCCCCGCGAGGTGATCGTCGCGTGGTAGCACCGCCGAGCCCTGTCGTACGCGATGTCCACGGCATCAGGACTCCCGGGTCCTGCCTCGGGATAGCGGACGCCGATCTGGTGAATGGCGGGCCTGGCGCCCAGCTCCAGGAACGGGGCGCGGCTCCCCTTGCTCGAGACCCGACGCCGAAGGGCGGGACAGTCCCATGCTCTGCCGTCGACGTGGATGGTCGTGTGATGATCCATCTCGAGTGCCACGCCAGGTTCCGTCGCATCAGACAGCAACGCAGCAAGACCGGCAGCCCCGCCGAAGTCCCGCTCGAACTGGAGCACCTCGGGAGGAGGGTCGCCTTTGGGCCGCGGCGTGCGCACCACCAGCATGCGGCACGTTCCCTTCTCGGTCTCCCAGATGAACACGTTGATCACCTGAGCGACGGACTCCTCGGAACGAACCGTCGCGAGGTGGAAGGTCCGTTGACCGTCACGACGCTCGTCGACCGTCTGGTGTGCGAGGCCTCGAGTCTTCTCGAGCCACCCTCGCTGTGGCTTGAGGGTCCACGAGGTGAGCAACTGCTCGCAGAGGTAGCGGTCTTCCTTTTCCACGGCAGACCGACCCTACTCGCGCGAGCGGCGCGAGGGCAACACCTGATCACCTCCACCACCTCCGCGATCACCCGCACCTCCCCGGCCTCCATCACCAACGGCTCGTACTCCGCGTTCCTCGGCTGCAGCACCACGCGCCCCTGCTCCTCGCGTTAGAGCTTCACCGTGAACTGGCCGCCGGTCTCGGAGTCCGTGGGGCCGGCGTGGCGAACGAGCACTGCTCGCTCGGGCGACGACGGCAGGGGCACGAGGTGTTGAGGGCGATGAGCGGCACGCAGGTCTTGTGGCGTTCCTCGGGCTTGGGCGTGACGCGGCGGAAGGCTCGACGGACGCAGGCGTTGGAGCGAGCTACAGGCCAGACAGGGGGCCAGAAGGCGACACCGACGTGGTTCTCATCACGGCAGAGCCGATCCCTGCCGAGATCGCGTGTCAGCTCTGGGAATCCGGGGGGCTACCGCGCCGAGGTGGGCGCACACCGCCCTTGCGCTTGATGCCCGCTTCCACGCGGAAGATGTCGGGAACGTTGATCTTCCCGTTCCTACGAATCTCGAGCACGCCGATCGTCTCGAGCGCGGTCACCAACGCTCTCTCCGGCGACATCTCCGCGACTCCGAGCTGGACGGGGGCGAGCCAGCCCTTCTGGCGAGACTCGTTGACGACTCGCTCCGCGACCTGGCGCTCGCGCCAGATCGCCTCCAGAGTCTCGCGCTCCATCGGGACCATCTGGCCCTTGAGTGGTTCGAGCGCTCTGCGGATCCACTTGTAGTCCTCCGCCAGCTCGGTGAACCGGTCTTCGGAGGCCTTTCGCACCCCCTCCATGATACCCAGATGGTCCACCGCGTGCGCGAGCGGCGCGGTGCCGTGATGCGCGGCTTCGCGCCAGACCGTGAGGAAGGTTCGTGGTGAGGTCTGACCGCGAGCATCGGCGAGGTGTGTGGGCAGCCAGGTGAAGACCCGGCCCCGCTTCTTGGAGGCCCCCATGAACTCGCCCGCCAGAGCGTCGACGGTGAGCTTCTGCGAATCCTGGGCTTGTGACACCTGCGGGAACGCCGATTGGCGAAACCGCAGGGAGTCCTGCAGTTGACGGAAGGACTCCCTCGCTGAGCTCAGTCGTTCCAGTCGGCTGAACAGAAGCCCATACAGGTCCTCCGTTCGCCACTCGAGGTCCACGCGCGTGTTCCTGATCTTGGAGGCGTCGGGGAAGTCGAATAGCGACGAATCCTCGAACTGGTCGAGGCGCATGAACAGCTTGATTCGGATGGTGCGGTACGATCGCGCCGCCAGGGCGCGCCGGAGCAGCGCCCTCGTGAGCGCGCGCGTGGTCTCCCAGTCCTCGCCGAGCCGGTCCAGGGCATCGAACACGATCAGCAGCCTGCGGCCGGCCGTCGCAAGCCTGTTGTCCGCTTCGGTCATCGCGCTCGCGTACCGCTCTGGATCCTCGTCGACCCATTGCACGAGCGGCGAGAAGCCCTGTGGAATCGGAACAGGCAGATTCGAGCCGGCAGCACGCGCGATCACCGCGTTCCAGATGCTCTCGGGCGATCGGCCGTCCCGGTCCTGGTACACGCGTCGAATTGTGTCCGGAGAGGGAGCCACCGAATCGGCTCTCTCGGAGGCGTTGAAGCCGATGCTCACGGCGGCCGACTTCAGGTCCGGTTGGCGGAACTGCTGGGAGACGCTCTGTCGGATCGGGTCCTGCGACAGGGCGTGTGTCCAGAAGCTCTTTCCCATCCCACGGTTCGCGACCACGAGTGCGCGGTCCGGGTCCAACGCAGCCCGGTGCCCCTGCACGGCATACACCTCTTCCGGGTTCACGGTCTGGTCGGGCGCATGGTTATCGGCCCTCGGCAGCTCGGAGAGGCCTTTGCGAATGGCTTGGAAGTCGATATCGACCATGCTGACGCTTCTCCCGACGCACCCCGGCGCAATTGCGCTCAGGCCCCCATCCGGTTTTCAATCTCGTTCAGCAGGGCTCCGAAGGTGGCCCCGTAGTACGCTTGCGTGAGCTCTCCCGTGTGCCTGATCGGATCCCAGTTGTGGAAGTGGGTGTCGAGCGGGATCGGGATGGGATAGTGAGGCCCCGTCCGATCATCGATGTCGAAGTTGAACCCCTCCAGCCCGTCCTGCTCGTCGTAGAGGAACTCGGAGAAGAGCTCCGAGAGCTGCTCCGTGAATGTCGCGTGCTCATCCTCCGAGAGCGAGGCTTTGGCGTGGACCATTTTCAACGCCTGCCAGGGCAGGTCAGGCGCTCGTTCACGCAGGGTGGACAAGTGGGCAAACAGATAGCGGTATGCTTCGAGGGTCTGCGGTTGCGCCGTGCCGAACAGGAAGACCGTTGTGGCGCCGAGGCCGAGCAGCGGCCCGGCCGCGAGCTCCGCCATGCCGGCGCGAGCATCGATGAGCACCAGGTCGTAGGGTCTACGCCCTGCCATCCGGTCGATCATCTCGCGCGCTTTCTCCCGCACGGACATCCTTCCCCCGGCGGACAGCACGGACTCGGTCATCGCTCTCGAGAGCTTCGCCAGGTAGTTGTGTGGCGCCTCCTCCGACCTCGTGCCCGCAACCGGGACGACATCCACAAGCCCTGCCCCGGGAGCCAGTGCGCTCGTGCCCACGAACTCGTCGAGGTCCAGCGCGCCGGCGTCGCCCAGACTGCTCTCGACCAGGAAGTCCAGCGCGCCGTAGCGCGGCCTTCGATCCTCGCTCAACAGCATCGAACCGATCCCGGGGGCCTCGAGGTCGAGATCGACCACGAGCACGTTTCGGGCCTTTTGCGCCTGAACGACGGCCACCACGGAGAGCGCGGTCGATCGACCCACGCCCCCTTTCAGGCTCCCGAACACGAACCGCGCAGCCCCCGATGCTTCGGGAGCAGGCGACTCTTGCCAGTCAACGCCGACGACCCGCCGGTCCACCAGTCGCACGGACCTCCCGCCGACATCCATCGTCGTGGCCGAGGGATCGGCCAGGATTCGAGCGGCGCCGGGAGACTCGCGGTCGGCCAGCACGCGGTCCGGGCGCGCGTACACACCGAGCGCCTGGCGCAGCGCCTCGGACGCCTGCTCCAACCGCTCCGCCGTAGACTCGGCGTCGAGGAAGAACGTGAGGCGACCCGAGGATTCCCGCAGCGCCACCCCACCCGCCAGGCCCTCCTCCCCGAAGTACTTCACGACCTGGTCGACCAGTGCTCCGAGGCTGTCATCGAAACGGATCGGCATGGTACTGCCCTTCCCTACCCCATGAGATCGATGAGCTTGTGCGCATCGTCCTTCCACTGCTGCACGAGACGGTCCGGGATGTCCCCGGCCGGAGCGTATCGCATGTCCGTGCTCCATTGGGCCATCAGGCGGGGGTCGTCGGAGAACGCCCTGAGCTCGCCGGACCGTCGGCCTCTCGCGTTGTCCCCTATCAGCGTCTTGAGGTCCGGGAAGTGGGCGTAGAAGGGATCGCCCTTGCGCGATTTCGGATCGGGGGTCATCCCAGAGTTGCGCATGATCTGCTTCAGTGCGCACTCGGCTGCGATGCCGTAGAGGTATCCGTCCACGCCGCCCCGCTGGACTGAACGATCGACAGCATGATTCAGCAATTCCGCGGCGGCAAAGTGGCGGCGAGCAGACTTGGAATATTGTACGGAGTAAACCATCCGATTCGTCCTGGTTCCTCGCGGAGGAGCACGCCGCGCGTACACTAGAACGTCTTCGGTGGACAGGGAATCCCCGTCGCGTCTGGGCTCGGGCTGCGGCTCCCCGGCAAGACGACCGCAGCCAGCCCCGCTCCCCTTCCTGCTCGTCCGTATCGTCCGTCGGCCCCTCCGGCGTCTCGCCTTCCTCGGTCTTGCCAGTCCGACGGCCGCGTACACGATATTCGGCAACGACGCGTTCAGGAAGCGCACGAGCCGGGATGACCCGCGCAAGCCGATCAGCAAGGCGCTCTTCGAAGCCTGGGCCGTGAACCTCGACGGGAGACCCGACGAGGAGATCGCGTTGCTGACGGACCGTCGCGACAAGCTGAGGGATGCGTTCATCCACTTGATGGTCAACGACAAGGACTTTGCGCAGGCGCCAACTTCAAGTGCTTCTAGCAGCAGGCCGTTCGACTCTCGTGGCACTCGAAGATCGCGGCCCTCGCCTGGAGGATTCACTTCTTGCCAGAGCCCTCGGGCCCGCAGCGGACCGTGACCCTCGGCTACATCGGCCCGCACCTGCCCACGGCTTCGGAGTGAGCGCCGCAAAGCGGGTGCCCGCGGTGGCACATCGGACCGGGATCAGCCCACCACCTCCACCACCTCCGCGATCACCCGCACCTCCCCGGCCTCCATCACCAACGGCTCGTACTCCTCGTTCCTCGGCTGCAGCACCACGCGCCCCCGCTCCTCGCGGTAGAGCTTCACCGTGAACTGGCCGCCGGTCTCCGAGTCCGTGGGGCCGGCGTGACGAACGAGCACCGCTCGCTCGGGCGACGACGGCAGCGGCACCAGGCGGAACAGGCAGTACGCGCCGTCGGGGATGTCGGGCTCCATCGAATGGCCCCGCACGTGCGCCACGAACATCCCCTCGGCGAAGCGCTTGGACGACTCCCACGTGACCCACTCGAGGTCCGCGGCCTGCAGCGTGGGCAGCCCCTGCTGCTCGTCGCCCCAGCTTCCGGCGGCGGCGTCGAGGGCGATGAGCGGCACGCAGGTCTTGTAGCGTTCCTCGGGCTTGGGCGTGACGCGGCGGAAGGGGACGACCTTCGCGGGCTCGGGCTCCTCGAGCAGGTCGAGCGCGGGCAGCGCGGCGACGATCTTGAGCGTCTCGAGGCTCACGGTGATCACGCGCAGCAGCAGCGACAGGGGGTAGCGCGGGTCGCCGACGGTCTCGGTGGCCCAGTCGTTGGCGTCCTTGACGATCCCGCTCGCCTTGTCGGTGGTGACGCTCTGGCGTTCCATGACCCACTCGATGGCGGATTTGCCGTTGACGACGTAGTCGTAGGCTTCGAGCGGGATATCGCGGACGGTGATGAAGTCGTTGTAGTGGATGACGGTGCGGTCCTTGCCCTTGCCGAACTTCATCTTCTCGACGCGGAGCTGAGCGGCGGTGTTCTTGGGTGGGCCTTCGACGGTGGCGGGGTATTCGGGGACGCGTTCGTAGCCGACGTGGAGCTCGCCGAGGGCGCGGCCTGCGCGGCTGAAGGCCCGGAAGTCGGCGGCGGACTTGACGCGGGGGATGCGGGGCAGCTCCTTGCCGAGGTTGTCGGCGTAGCGTTCGCGGTAATCGGCGGAGTGGAGGATGCCGTAGACGTAGTAGAAGACGTCTTCTCTGCTGATCGACTCGCCGGGGTAGGCGGCTTGGAAGTGAGCGAGTCCGGCGTCGGTGATGCCGTCACGGCGCGTGGGGCCCTTTGCGGTCTTCTTCGACGGCTTGAACAGGTCACGCTGCGCGTCGTCGGATTCCGGCTCGTCGGTGTCGTAGAGGTAGAGGGGGAAGAACTGCGAGCCCACCATGTCCACCACGTGAAGGCTTGGCATCACGTCGGCCATCAGCACCGAGAATCCGGAGCGCGACTCCCCCGCGGTCACGCCGATCGCCCTGTTCTGCGCTGCGATGTGGGGGAAGCACCGCGGCATCTGCAGCACCATCTCGTTCAGCTTGCGATCGAAGTAGAGCCACTGCTTCGTGAACGGGCGATACACGCTCGGCACGATCCGGGTGCTGTCGAGACTGAACACCGAGCCCTTCGCAAGTTCGTTCTTCAGCCCTCGCGTCCACGCGATCTTCGTCGGATCAGTGTTGATGAAGTCGTCGACCCGCGCGGCACGTTCCCTCTTCTCCAGCCCCGGGTGGACCTGATCGAAGCGCTCTGCCTCCGCGTTGAAGAAGCGGATCATGCGCGCCATGTGCTCGCCCAGACCGCGCTTGGATGGGTTGTAAGCCCAAGCGTCGCGGTTCGTCACAAGCCCGAGCGAAAAACTCCCAAACAGCCTGGCAGAGTTGTCCCCGCGATCCTTGATGCCGAGCGGAAGCAACCCACCGAAGTCGCAATCCCGTTGCTTCAGCCAATCGGCGTGCTCGTTCGGTGTGATCCTCGTCCAACCACCGGCTCCGCTGATGCCCGCAACGCTCGCGAATTCCGCCACCGCAGCGAGCTTCTCCTCGCGCGTCAGGTAGTCGCCGATGTCCCGGAAGTAGATCTGCCCGCGCTCCTTCGCCTTCGGGTTCTTCACCAGGAGCGAGATCGCGACGGGCGCGCGGCTGCCGCCGCCGAACACGTTGCCCGCCTCCTTCCGACGCCGTTCCCCGGACGTGCGGGCATTCCCCCGCTGATGAAACACGTACAGCGCGCTGAACTCCTCGGCCAGGCACTTCCTCAGCCCGTCGGCGGTGCTGGCCTCGATGAAGCCCGCGTTCGTCACGAACCCGATGATGCCGCTCTGCCCGATCCGATCGCTCGCCCAACGGATCGCGCGCACATAGCTGTCGTACAGTCCGCGAGAGAGCGATGCTTGCGATCGGGCTGCGTAGGTCCCCGCGATGCGCTCGTCGAGCGACGGATACGCCACGTTCTGATTGTTGTCGTTCTGCGAGTCCTGGCCGATGGAGTACGGCGGGTTCCCGACAATCACCCGGATATCGAGCTTCTTCTGCCGCGTCCTGCGCGCGCTGTTGTCCACCAGCACCCGCGAGATCAGATCGTCGTGCTCGTAGAGCTGGAACGTGTCCGTCAGACAGATCCCCTCGAACGGCTGGTACTCCCCTCCCATGATCCCGTGATACGTCGCCTCGATGTTGATCGCCGCGATGTAGTACGCCAGCAGCACGAGCTCGTTCGCGTGGATCTCCTTCGCATACTTGCGCGGCAGCTCCTCCTTCGAGATCAGCCCGCTCTGCAGCAGTCGCGTGATGAACGTCCCGGTCCCGGTGAACGGATCGAGGATGTGCACCCCCTCGCTCCCCAGCGTCTGCCCGAACTCCGTGCGCAGCAGGTGGTCCGCGCTCTTCAGGATGAAGTCCACGATCTCCACCGGCGTGTAGACGATCCCGAGCCGCTCCGACATCTTGGGGAAGGCGTTGCGGAAGAACTTGTCGTACAGCTCCAGCACGATCTTCTGCTTGCCCTCCGCGCTCTCGATCCCCTCGGCCCGCAGCTTCACCGACTCGTAGAAGGCCTCGAGCGTGCTCGACTCCTTCTCCAGATGGTGCTCGTGCAACGCGTCGAGCACCCCCTGCATCGACCGAGACATCGAGTTCTCGGTCACGAAGCTGTGGCCGGCGAACAGCGCCTCGAACACCGGGCGCGTCACCAGGTGCTGCGCCAGCATCTCGACGATCTCGTCGCGCGTGATGCTGTCGTTCAGGTCGTCGCGCAGCTCCTCGGCAAACCGATCGAACGCCTCGCGCTCCCTGGCGTTGGCCTTGCTCTCGAGGATGCCCGTGATGCGATCGATGTGCGTGCGCG
>JAKLDZ010000239.1 GCA_022703255.1 Myxococcota bacterium
GATCGTCTGCCTCGAGGACGCCCAGGTCGATCTCAAGGCGGCACCGGCGAAGATCGGCTCGCGCCGGCTGTCCTTCGGCAGGCCCGAGCTGCTGATGGAGGTGCTGGGCGTGGAACCGGGGTCGGTCACGCCCTTCGGCCTGATTGCCGCGGGGCGCATGGGACACCACTGGGGGCTGGGCATGCTCGCCAACGGGGGCGACTGCGCAGACTGCAACAGCGGCGACGCTGCCGATCGCGTCGCCCTGATGACTCCCATCGCCGGCCACATCATCGGCGCCGCCTACGACCTCACCGCGGTCGGCCCGTACACCCGCAGGGCGTCCGACACGCGTGCGATCGATCTCGACCGCGCCGACAACGTCAGGAGCGTGACGGTGGCGATCCTGAAGTGGCGCGACGATCTTGCGCGCGAGCGACGGCGCAAGGCGGGTCGGATCACTGTCGACTACGGTGCCTACTACTCGCACCGCTCGCAGGACAAGGACATCCCGGCGTCGTACGTCGCCACCTCCCAGCCGGCGGCGATCACGCCGCAGCAGAGCATGGCGCGCGGCTATCGGGCCGACGCGGCTGACGTCTGGATTCGTGCTGTTTTTCCCTACGGGAGGATCGAAGCCGAGGCCGCGGTGATGTGGGCCACGATCGATCAGGCCTCGCTCATCCCCGGGGTGATGCTTCGGGATCCGCTGAAGTCGAGGCAGATCGGCGCAGCGTTGGAGTCGGACCTGCACACGGCCAACGACATGTTCGGAGGGGGGCTCGACGGCGGCTATGCGAGTGGAGACCGGGCTCCGGGATTCGGGGCCTATCCTCCTGCGAGCACGGGTGCGGGCGCGGCCGGAGAGCTCGAAGGTCCCCAGGCCAATCCCCCCTACGACCGGCGCGTGGACAACTTCCGCTTCCATCCCGACTACCGCGTCGATCGCATCCTCTTTCGCGAGATCATCGGGTCCGTGACCGACGCGGTCTACGTGCGTCCCCACGCCCGCTTGCGGCTGTTCCAGATCGGCCCCGGGGCACTGACCGCGTCGATCGCCGCCGTGGCAGCCTGGGCAGTCCAGCCCGCCTCCACGCCGAACAACAAGAACGCTCTGGGAATCGAGATCGATCCCACGCTGACCTACCGTCACAAGGACGGCTTCGCCTGCGCCCTCGAGCACGCCGTGCTGTTGCCCGGGGCCGCCTTCGACAACCCCTCCCAGCACCTCTCGGCCCGCACGGCGCAGGTCTTCAGGGTGCGGATGATCTTCGCGTTCTAGGCCATGAGAACCCTCTTCCTCCTCCCGTGCCTCCTGCTCTGCGCCTGCTCGGACAACGAGACGTTCCCGCAGACGCACGACCCGTACGTGACCGACGCGGCCACGCCGCTGGGGTGCATGCCGAACCTCGATGGACGCATCGACGCTGCGGAAATGCAGGCGTTCTTCGGGGTGACGGCGTCGTTCCTCGTGTCCCCCGCGGGACAGGAGCGCCAGGTCGACGTCGCCGGTGCGCTCCAACTCGGCGGTCAGCGCGTCTGGGACTGGTCCGCCGACATCGCCGGCGATCAGATCGCGAAGTTCGGCGCTTCTCCCGTCGAAGGCAAGTGGTACGCGTCCTCCTTCCCCACCGGCACCTTCGTCTCCTCGTTCGACGCGGGCCACACGATCGACGCGGTCTACCGCAGCGACGAGTCCACGATCTACCTGTTGGGGCTCGCGTCTGCCGAGGAGAACCCACCGGAGGGACAGACCCTCATGCCGTACAAGGATGCGGTCGCGCTCTACCACTTCCCGCTCGAGGTAGGCGGCAGTTGGGTGTCCACGGGACAGGTGGAGAACGGCGTGTTCAAGGGGCTGCAATACGCAGCGAAGGACACCTACGAGGTGCGCATCGACGCCTCGGGCGAGCTGAGGCTCCCGAGCCTGACGTTCACCCAGGCCCTGCGCGTGCGCACCAAGGTGACCGTGCAGCCCGCCGCGGGGCAGAGCGTCACCCAGCAGCAGGTGTCGTTCGTCTTCGAGTGCTTCGGAGAAGTCGCGCGCGCCACGAGCCGGCCCGGCGAAACCGAAGAGGACTTCACCGTCGCCAGCGAGGTCCGTCGCCTCGGAATCGAGCCTTGAAGCTCGTGCCCTCCGCACAGCGACGATAGCGCCGCCCGGGCGGTGTCCGTTCAAGGCGTCCGCGACGTCGCCTGCTCCGCGCGCTGCCCGATGGTCGCAATCAAGTCGTCGTAGGCCTCAGCGAACTTCCGGATCCCCTCCCGCTCCAGCCGCTCGCTCACCCGCTCGAGGGAGATCCCCATGCGCTCGAGATCCTCGAGCACCCTGGCCGACGCACCGGCATCGTTCGGAAGACGAACCATCGGCTCTCCCCGCTGGCGATAGGCCTCCAGGGTATCCGGAGGGAGCGTGTTGACCGTGCCTGGACCGATCAGGGGTTCGACGTACTTGAGCGGTCGATCGCTCGGGCGTTTGGCGCTGGTGCTGGCCCAGAGCAGACGCTGCGGGCGGGCGCCGAGACGCAGGAATCGGGTGGAGTCGAAGAGCTCGAGGTAGGCCCGCCACGCTCCGCGCGCGCACGCGACGGCCGTCTGACCGGACAATCGGTGCGCAAGCGATGCCGAGGCAGCATCGCGCGCCGCGATCTGCTCGAGCATCGGGTCCACGAGCAGGTCGATCCGACTGAGGAACAAGCTCGCCACCGAGGCGATCCGAGCGACGTCGCGCCCGGCTTCCACCCGCTGCTCGAGCCCGCGAACGAACGCGTCGGCCACCTCGCGATAGCGCGGGATCCCGAACAGCAAGGTCGCGTTCACGTTCACCCCTTCGAAGGTGAGGCGCGTGATCGCCTTCAATCCGGCTGGCGTCGCCGGGACCTTGATCATCGCATTGGGGCGGTTGAGCGCTCGAAACAGACGCCGCGCCTGGTCCACCGTCGTCTCCGCGTCGTCCGCCAGCCGAGGATCCACCTCCAGCGAAACGAAGCCGTCCACCCCGTCGGTCGCGTCGTAGACCCCTCGCAGCAGATCGGCGGCTCGACGCAGGTCGTCGATCACCAGCGCTTCGTAGATCTGCGAGCGGTCCTTGCCGAGCCGGGCCTGCCCGACGATCTCCTCGTCGTAGTCGTGCCCCTGGACGACGGCCTTGTGGAAGATCGAGGGATTCGAGGTGACGCCGGTGATCTTGTCTTCGGCGATCAGCCTTCGGAGGGTTCCGGAGATGATGAGGGAACGGTCGATGTAATCGAGCCACACGCTCTGCCCGAGCTCGTGCAGCCGTGCCAGAGGACGGTTCATCGGATAGCTCCCGTCGAGTGCGCGTTCCGCGCAGATCCTGAGAGAGTTCATGGGGCGAATTGGCGCCGGGTGCAGGGAGCCCGGGCAGCGGGGCCGGCTGCGGCGCGAACCGTGGTAGCCTCGCGTCCCCGACACACCGGCCCACTCCGAGAAAACGAGGATCGAAACATGGAGCTTCTCGACGTCGCCCGGAGCGTAGTTCTCGTCATCGACCTGCAAGGCAAGCTGATGGACATGATCGTGCGTCCTCGCCGGGTGATTGACGGATCGGTGCGGCTGCTGACGCTGGCCGGGATGTTCGGCGTGCCGACGGTGTTGACGGAGCAATACGCCAAGGGGTTGGGGCCGACGCATCCCGAGGTGCGCGCGGCTTACGACGCGTTGGTGTCGCCCAAGGCCTACCTCGACAAGACGAGCTTCGGCTGCTGCGGGGATCCGTCGTTCGAGCCGACGCTGCGATCGCTCCGCGAAGGCCTCGCACCGGAGCAAATCCAGGTCGTCGTGGCCGGGATCGAGGCGCACGTGTGCGTGATGGCGACGGTGATCGAGCTTCGCAGGAAGGGGTACCCGGTCCACGTGTGCTGGGAGTGCGTGAGCGGACGAGGAGAGGAGTACCTCGAGCGCGCGCTCGCCCGGATGACGCAGGCCGGGGCGGTCATCACGAACCACGAGTCGGTAGCGTTCGAGTGGATGCGCGACAAGAACCACCCGCGCTTCAAGGAAGTGAGCAGGCTGTTCAAGGGCGGACAGCCGTCGTGAGACCGCCCTGGACAGGAGCTCGTTCGCTCAGAACCCCAGGTCGGGCTCGCCGCCCTGCCCCGGTTTTGCGGGAGCGCTGGCCGTCACCCTGACGAGCTTGAGCTCGACGACGCGGTCCGCGTCGAAGGCGATGGCGAGGGTCTGAGGGACGAAGCCCTTGCACGAGAGCTTGAGCAGGTGCGTGGAGGGGTCGTGGGCCACGACGATCTGCTCGGGGACACGCTCGAGCAGGCGGCCGTCGAGCTCGAGCGACGCGTGCGCGGGGGTGACGCGGAAGCTCAGCGTGTGCTTGCGAAGAGCGGGCTGTGCCGATTCGGCGGGAGCGGAGGAAGGCGGCGCCTGAGTGGAGGGCACGCTCGCGGCAGGTTCGGCTGCGGCGGGAGGCGCGGAGCGGCCCAGGAGCCATGCCGCGCCGAGCCCGATCCCGGAGAGCGCCGTCACGGCGGCGGCTGCGCCCCACAGCGCGGCGCGAAGCCGCGAGCGCCCGGGCTCGACCGCTTCGATCCGACTGCTGAGTGCGGTGTGCTTGTTCCACTGGTCCGTCGTGGTCCGGGTGGACAAGCCCGAGATCTCCTCGGCCAGGGAGCTGGGCGTGGATGCCTTGGTCGGTGCGGAGCCCTTGTCCGCGAGCGGCTCGGGCAGGCGAAGCAGCGGGACCTGTCCGGGAGGCGCCGAGCGGATCGCCTTGAGCTGCTGATCGATGATCGTGCGCATCGACTCGCGCTCCTTGGAGAACACCTCGCTCATCCGGGTCGCGAGGAGCTGTGCGCTCGAGTCGATCGAGAGCCTGGCCAGCCACGCTTCCAGATCGGCCTGCAGCTCGGCCGCGGTCGGGTATCTGTCTGCGGGGTCTGCAGCGATCGCGCGCTGCACGATCGCGTCGAGCTTCGGGTCGACCTCCGGGCACGCCTCGCGAATCCTGGGGATCCGGCCCGCGTTGAGGCGTCCGATGATGACGTCCTCGAGCCCCTTCCAGATGCGGCGTCCCGCGATCATCTCCCAGAGCATCAGACCGGCAGCGAAGACGTCGGCGCGTCGATCGAGCTTCTCCCCGAGGGCCTGCTCGGGGGACATGTACGACAGCTTGCCTTTGACCACGCCGGTGCGGGTTCGCGACGAGGCATCGGCGACCTTCGCCACTCCGAAGTCCACGACCTTGGTCTCGCCCGCGTAGGTCACGAACACGTTTTGCGGGCTCACGTCGCGATGCACCACGAGCAGCGGCGTGCCGTCGAAGTCCACCAGATCGTGCGCATAGTGCAGCCCGCGCAGCATGTCGGCGAGGCTTCTCACCATCAGGGGAAGCACCTCGGGCGCGGTCACGTTCATGCGCTGACGCACGCGGCTGAGCGGTTGGCCGTCGAGGTACTCCATGACGATGGCCATCGCGGGATCGTCCATGACCTCGTAGGTCTGCACGACGTTGGGATGGTGGAGCCGGGCCGCGATACGGGCCTCGTCGAGGAACATCTCGCGGAAGTCCGGGTCCTGGGCGAGCTCGGGGCGCAGCTCCTTGACGACGACGAGCTTGGTGAAGTTGGCGGGGCCGAGGGCGGAGGCGAGGTAGACGGTGGCCATGCCGCCGTAGCCGAGGACGGCGATGGGCTGATAGCGACCGAAGGACCTGGGCGGCAACGGCTCGCGCTCGGCGTAGAGCGATCGTCGTTGCGGGTGGGTCTCTTCGGTCGTCATGGCGACTCGCAGTAGCCGAAGGAGCAGGTGGGTGACGCGGCGGGGCACTCGGCGGAGGTCGTGCAGGGTTGGCACGAGGAAGAGCCGGTGGCGGCTTTCTCGAAGGCGCAGTGGCAGGGTGTGGAGGGAATGAACGATGCCATGGGGCCCATCTCGCGGTCCCGCTTCACGCGCATGGCGCAGGAGGGGACGAGGTTGCTGGTGGCAGCGACCTGGACGAGGTCGAGGTGGCCCGGGGGCGGGGTGACGCCGGTCAGATAGTTGATCACGCGACGCGCGTGCTCGCTCACCGGGTATCCCTTCGAATCGATCTTCGAGGCCACGTGGACCGGCCCCCAGAGCGCGTAATGGCCATCCCGCACGTTGCGCTTGTCCTTGCTGGTGTCCGTGGAGTCCGGGTAGTACGCGCAGGACTGGCCGAAGTGCTTGAAGGCGAGGACCTTGAGCTGCAGCTTGAGGGAGTCGGTGAGGTTGGTGCCGGCGAGGATTCCGATCGTCTTGTTCACGGCCTCGACCGGGACCGTGGTGAGCTTCGTGATCTCCTGCCCGGAGTAGTTGGCGTTGTTGCCTTTCCACTTCTCGGGAGGCACGCCAATGCCGGCGGCCAGAATCCGCAGCGTCCCGGAGGTGGTGTCGAGCCGGTAGATGTACTCGGCGTCGGTCCAGGGCGGCACGCCCGAATCCGCCCCGAAGCCGTAGACGAAGTAGGCGGCGGTGGCGCTGATCGCGCGCTCCGACGACGCGTAGGGCGCCACGAAAGTCATGGGCTGCACGGGACCGAGGAAGTCGCCGATGTCGCTCGGAAGACCGTTGGGAAGAGGCTGGCAGGTGCTCGCGAAGACGTCGGAGATCGCGATATCGGCATTGAGCACACCGCCGTCGAGCACGGGCAGCTCGCACTCGACTTGATTGTCCGCCTCCTGGCTCGACGGATCCCAGTACTCGGCTGTCCCAGTCAGGGGCGTGCCGTTGAGCACGGCATCCCACGCCACGCACGACGACGCTCCCTTCCACACGATGGTGATCGGCTCCGCGTCGGAATACAGCGCGCGCGCGAGGGCAGCGAGATACGTCTTGGCGGCGCCGGTGACGTACACGATCGGGTTGCCCGGCTTCTCGGAGCCGCAGAGCGCAGCGTTGGCAGGGGCGCTACCCATCACGACGGCGGCCGCGGTAGCGAAGAGGAGCATCCCCCCGAGCGGCCTCATTCCGCACCTCCCGCGTCCGTCGGAGCATCCGGAATCGACGGCAGGATCCCGTCCGAAGGAAGGTTCGTGACACGAACTTTGTCGTCGAAGGGCTCGCAGGTCGACTCCGTGCAGGCGTTGAGGTACTGCCGATCGTTGGCGGGCGCGCACGGATAGCAGGCGCCGCTGTCCGGATCCCATTCGCAGCCGGCAGAGCCCCCACTTCCTCCTTGCCCCGCTCCCTTGCCGACCTCGTAGTCTCCCAACCCCAGAACGGAGTTGCAGCCGGTGGCCGTCAGGAGGCCGAAGACGAGCAGTGGGTAGGCAAGCCGGAGCATGGGACGTGGATGCTCATGGATACCAGCTTCCACCCAACCCGTCGAATCCGCGGCCCCAAAGGTGACTCCCCTGCCCCTTCGTGCGATGATCCGACCCGATGCCCCGGTCCCGTCTCTGCACGTCGCTCGCGCTGCTGGCGCTCGCGGGGGCCTGCACGTGCGCGGCCGGAGTGTCGCGGGCGGACGATGCCAGCCCGTCGGACGTCGCCACGGCGCGCAAGCTCGCCCGGGAGGGAGTGAAGCTGGCCGACGCGGGCAAGTGTGCGGAGGCGATCGAGCCTCTGAGCCGGGCGGAGAACCTCTATCACGCACCGACGATTCTCGGACGTCTCGGCGAATGCCAGGTCGCCGTCGGGCGCCTCGTGGAGGGGACAGAGAACCTGCAACGCGTCGTGCGAGAGAGCCTGCCCTCCAACGCTCCGGCACCCTTCGTGGCGGCGAAGACGCGGGCCAGGAAGGTGTTGGACAAGGCGCTCCCGAGGCTGGCCCATCTGACGGTCGAGGTGACTGCGCCCGCGGGGGTGGAGTACACGGTGAAGCTCGACGGGACCAGGCTGCCCAAGGCTGCGATTGGAGTGGAGCGTCCCACCGATCCCGGAGACCACACGGTCGAGGTCGCTGCCGAGGAGCACCGCGCGAGCACCAAGAATCTGACGCTGGGCGAGGGGCGGAGCGCGCGGGTGGAGCTGTCACTCGAGCCCGATCCGGAGGCCATTCGCAGGAGGAAGGCGAAGGCAGCGTCGCCCACCCCGGTCGACGACGGGACGATCGGGCGGAAGAAGACGCTTGCCTATGTGTCGTTCGGAGTCGGAGGAGCGGGCCTGCTGGTGGGTTCGGTGTTCGGGGTCATGGCGATTTCGGCGCGGAGCGACCTGGATGCGGAGTGTCCGAACAAGGTCTGCCCGACGGGGGCGGAGGGGCGAATCGACGCTGCGAAGGTGAAGGGGACGGTCTCGACGATTGGATTCGTGGTGGGGGGAGTGGGGGTTGCAGGCGGGGCGCTGCTCTTGCTGTGGCCGGAGTCTGCGGAGGTGAAGGCGGGGGGCGCTGCATGGCGGCCCTGGGTGGGGGTGGGGACGGCGGGGTTGGAAGCCCGCTATTAGGAGCAGAGAGCGGGTGACGGGGGAAGCGTGTTGTGCGATGCTTCGGGCATGGCGAAGCGGTCGCGCAAGACGGAGTGGTTGCTCGGGTTGGCGGGGAGCCTGTCGGCGCTGGTGGGGGTAGGCGGAGCGACGCTCGGGTGTCCGGGCCCGGTGGCCACGAAGTACGGTGGGCCGTCGGCGCCACCGCCGGACACGAACGCACCGCCCGCGGAGACCGCGGAGCCAGCACCGGCTCCTGCGCCGGAGCCGACGGTACCCGCGGTGAAGTACGGGGGGCCGCCTGCTCCCGCGCCTGCCGTCAAGTACGGCGGACCGACGATGAAGCACTGAGTGGGACTCGAGAGAGGCGAATCCACGTCGCGGCGCCGCATTGCGGAGTCGGCGGCCCCGGATGCCGTGGGATTGGCGTGCGCATCGACAGGGATGCAGAGGCCGAGGGTGCGCGGGGGCAAGACGGCGACTCGGCGGGATCGGTCGTGTTCAGGGGGGGAGAGGCGTTCGTGTGAGGCAAAGGCGGGAGACAGCCCGTGGCAGAGAGGAGGCGGGCTACGACGAGGGGAGAGACTTGGTTGTGTGCCAATCGACCAGGGTCCAATCGTTGG
>JAKLDZ010000024.1 GCA_022703255.1 Myxococcota bacterium
TGGCGGCGCGTGCGCAGGCCGACGCCGCCGAGTACAAGGCCGCGCAGGCCAATGCGCTGGGCTTGCCGACGCTGTCGGCCAACGTCAAGGGCGTGGCCACGCAGATCGATCTGCCGCGCGGTCTCAGCCTCGAGTAGTTCGTTACCCGAAACATCCAGGATGCGATCGATGGCGCCCCGGATTGCAGCGTCGTCGAGCACTGCCTCGACCACGGTGGCGGGCGTGCGGTGGACGGCGACGAGGTCGAAGGGCGAAGCACCCTGCCGGAGGGCGGCAAGGACGGTTCGCGCGGAGTCGGGCATCGACTCGAGCGGGAGCGCGTCGGAGAGCTGCACCGACAGGACGTCGGCGAGGCGCTCGGCCGACAAGAGGGCCTGGGCCGCGCGTGCGCGAGCGATGAAGGGGAGCAGGATGGAAGCGAGGTCCCCTTGCAGGTTGGGGCGGACGGCGTCGGAGCAGTCCCTGACGTGGAAGCGTCCGGAGGTGAGGCCGAGGAGAGCGACCAGCGCGGGGTGCCCGCGCTCGAAGGAGCCATCGTGTTTGGTGCGCGATGCGGTGACCGGGCTGCCCCCGCGGACGTCGAGAGAGAAGACGTGCAGGGCGTCGCGGAGCTCGAGCCGGCAGTCGGGCGCGTTGGCGCACACGAGCTGCAGGAGCGTCTTGCCGGTGAGCCCGTCGAGGCGTCCTCGCACCTCGCCGGAGCCGCGCAGGCGCGTTTCGATGCGGAGTCTGGGGAGCAGGACCTCGTGTACGCGGCGGAGGATGGCCGGCACGGGGGATTCCTTGCGAAGGTAGCCGTCGGCACGAGCGCCCAGCTCGCGCACGCGCTGGAGCATGTCCTCTTTCCACGACAGCAGGATGACAGGCGTGTCGCGCAGGGCGATGTCCCGCTTGAGCACACGGCAGAGACCGAAGCCGTCGAGCTCCGGCATCACGATGTCGGAGACGACGAGGTCCGGCTGCGCGCGGCAAGCGATCTCGAAGGCGCGCCGGCCGTCGTGCGCTTCGTAGACGAAGGCACCGGCGTTGCGGAGCAGTCCGCTCAGGAACCAGGTGACGGCGGGGTCGTCATCGACGACGACGATCTTGCGCCCCTCGAGGCGGACGCGTTCGGCCTCACGAGAGGAAGAGCCGTCGCGTCGGCGAGGCGGGGCTTCGACTCCGTCGTCGAGCCACGAGGCGAGGGGCACGGCGCCCGCGGGGCCGTCGGAGGAGAAGCGGACCTCGCCCTTGCTGCGGATCGTGAGGGTTTCGCGAAGGCGAGCGACGGCGCCCCACACTGCCGCGAGGGCGTCGGTTCCGTCGCCGAGCGGGATCTTCACGCGGCGCGATTCGGGGCGCACGGCCTGGACGAGGCCGGAGCGGAGTTGGCTTGCGAGTCGATCGGCGACCTGTTCGACGGTCATTTCGCCGAGGGGTTCGAGCGGTGGGTGGATTCCCCTGCCCTGGGAGATCGCGAGTTCGGCGGCTGCGCGCAGGGTGTCGGGAGGGACGGGTTTGGGCAGGGCGCGGACGAGGCCGAGGTGCAGAAGGTCCGCACCCTGATCGGGGTGCGTCCAACTGCCGATGGCGATCACCGGCAGCCCTTCGGTGAGCGGATCCTCGGAGAGGGCCGTGACCAGGGCACCCGCGCCGTCGACGTCGAAGTCGATCACGACGAGGTCGGGAGCGAGGGCGCGCGCGAGATCGAGGGCGACGGAGACGTCGTCGGTGCGTTCGGCTTCGAGGGAGACGCTGGCGGAGCCATGGCCTTCGAGCAGGGCGCGCGCGGTCTTGTCCGAGCCGACCACGAGGATCGAGGCCAGCGTACCGGGCGAGAGGAGAGGGGCGGGAATCTGGCTCGGGGCGCGAGCGGCATCGGCGGGGGTCTGGCTCGGGGCGCGAGAGGGCACAGGGGGCGCGGCGGGCAGGGGAGAGGGGGCCGGCGCGGCAGAGGAGGGAGGAGGGGCCGGAGGCGCAACGGAGCGGTGGTAATCGGGGAGGGCGAGAGACGCGGGCGTTTCGGCGCCGGCCTCGGTCCAGGCCATGGACGGCAGGTTGCGGAACAGGTCGTGGAACCAGCCGATCTCCTCCGGGGCGATGGTGGAGGCTTCGGCGAGTCGATCGAGTCGGCGCTCGGCCTCTTCGAGGGGATCGGCCATGACCGGGAACTCGAGCAATCGTGCGCGGGTGGCGAGCGCATGGACGCGACGTCGGACCTCGTCGCGGTAGCGCGCGGTGCCGGGCTCCTGCTCGAAAGCGGTCCAATGCTGTCGAAGCTCCGTCATGCGCCGGCCGAGATTTGCGACGAAGTCGGCGCGCACGCCGCCCAGCGGCGTGATGGCCACGGGTTGTCTCGTCGCGTCTGCCTGTCCGGGCGGCATGGCAGCCACGTAGCATAGACGAACCCGGGGCGCTGAGCGTGCCGATGTGTGGGGACTTGCGCCGGGGCGGGCGCGCCGGCATGGGAAAGGGGGGGCGAGGGGAGAGGATCCCGTAGTAGGCTATGGTTTGCTTGCCCGAGGACGGTCGGGCGTGTACGGCTGGGCACGACAGGACGGAGGTCTTCACATGACGAAGTTGCTGCGGTTTGGGACGGCGATGATTGTCGGCGGGTCGTTGTGGGCGATGGCGGGGTGCGGAGGGGAGGACGAGGCGCCGCCGCCGAAGCCGTATCCGACTTCGGACTCGTATTGCGAGGGCAAGGCCAAGGCGGCCTGCAGCGACGAGTTCATCAAGGACTGCCTGGTGACCAAGGACAAGTGCGTGACTTCGCTGACGGGCCAGTGCGGCTCGGTTGCGGGCAACTACCGGCCCGATGCGGCGGAGGCGTGCATCAACACGATTTCGTCGGCGTACCAGGACGGGGATCTGGCGGCTTCGGAGCAGGTGAGCATCGACAAGGAGTGCGCCAAGGTATTCGACGGCGACGGCGTGACCGGGGAGTCGTGCACGAGCCAGGTGCAGTGCGACCTGGATCAGGGGATGGAGTGCATTCGAGGCAAGTGCGCGGTCCCGGCGACCAAGCAGCCGGGGGAGAGCTGCAAGGACGACGGTATCGTGTGCACGACGGGGAACTACTGCGATCCGACCATCTTGAAGTGCGTTGCGGACGAGGTGCAGGACGCGACGTGCGACGCGACGCGTCCGTGCGCGAAGGAGCTGTGGTGCGGGCCGGCGGGGACGTGTCAGCCGAAGCTGGTCGACGGCGAGTCGTGCGATGCGAACCATCAGTGCGCGAGCGGGCTGTGCATCGTGACGAAGGCGGCGACCTCGACGGAGCCGGCAACGAGCCGTTGCGGAGGCGTGCACTCGTACGCGCCGGCGGATCCGTTCTGCGAGACGGCGAACGGCACCTAGGCACGGGACTGTTTCCCATCCAGCGCTTCGCGATCTAGACTCGCGCGCGATGAGCGCCACCAAGATCCCCTCGGTATTCCTGGCGTCGTGCGCGGTCGCGCTGATCGCCTCGGCGTGTGACGATCCCAAGAAGCCGGTGGGGGCGGACAAGCCCGAAGCGGCAGCGCCGGTGCAGACGGCGACGGCGTCGGCGGCGGTGGCGCCGAAGACCATGCCCGAGGTGACGCTCGACTCCTCGCATGTGCAGATCGGGATGGACGAGCTTCAGTTGAGCGTGCCTTCGTATGCGCAGATGCTGCAGCGGCTCGTGGAGAAGTACCCGGTGAGCCAGCCGGAGAAGGTGATCCTCAACAGCGCGCGGGCCAACAAGATCACCGATGTGACCACGGTGGTGTACGCGTTGTTCGACGGAGGCGCGAAGGCGATCGAGGTGCGCACCAAGCCCCGGGGGAGTTTTCCGGGGCAGCTGGTGATCTCGTCGGACAAGGCGTTCGCCAAGGCCGCGCAGCCGTGCACGTACGCGGGGATGATCCTCAAGGATCTGGGGGTGACGTTCTGGCGGGTGCGAGGGGGCGGAGGCAAGCGCTACTCGAAGGGGATGGCGGGGCCGGATCTGACGGCGATGCACGGAGTTTTTGCGAAGGAAGTGGACTCGTGCAGCTCGACGATCTTCTACTTTTCGGCGGACGAGGGGGTCGAGTGGGGTCACGCGTTCGACCTGGCGACGTCGATGGTGGCGCACGAGCCGAAGTACAAGCTGAGCACGTTCGTGCTGCTCCGCGAGATCCCGACCGCCGGCAAGCAGGTCAAGGTCGCGCCGTAGCGGCGTCGAGCAAAAGGCCTGCAAGGACGCCTGCGAGGGGTGGTACCCTCGGCGCACCATGGGTGCGACGATGAAGGATCAGGAGACCACCTTGCATCTGGACCGCTACGCATCGGACGCCAAGGCGCTCGTTGCGGGGGCGCAGGCGTTGGCCGACGAGCGCAAGCATCCGGAGGTCGAGCCGGTGCACTTGCTGGTGCGAGGGGTGGATCGCGATCCCGGCGTGGCGGAGGTGCTTCGCCGGGCGGGCGCGGAGCCAGCGGAGCTGCTGTCGAGCGCCGAGTCGACGTTGCGAAGGATGGGGCGCGGCTCGGGCGGGATCGCGTACTTGTCGCAGCGCTTTCTCGACATGATGGCGCGCGCGGAGCGCGAGGCGGATCGTGACAAGGCGCAGGAGGTCGGGGTCGAGCACCTTCTCAACGCCCTTTCGCAGGAGATTGGCGGCGCAGCGGGCGATGTGCTCGCCTCCTTCCAGATCGGCCCCGGATCGTTGCGCCCCCACATGGCCGGACTCCGCGCCGTCGCCAGACCGTCCCCTGCGCGCGGCGCCGACGCGCGCCCCGCCGCCGAAGTCGTCGCCGGCTTCACCCGCGACCTGGTCGCGCTGGCGCGCTCGGGCAGCCCGGATCCGGTGATCGGTCGCGATGAGGTGGTGCGACGTCTGCTGCAGATCCTCGAGCGCAGGGGCAAGAGCCACCCGCTGATCGTGGGGGAGCCGGGGGTGGGCAAGACGGCGATCGTGCGGGCGCTGGCGGCGCGGATCCGTGATCGCGACGTGCCGCCGAACCTGGCGGATCTTCGGTTGCTGGAGTTCGACACGGGGGCGATTGTCGCGGGGGCCAAGCTGCGCGGCGAGCTGGAGGATCGGGTCAAGCGGCTGATGGAGTCGCTCACGGCGGATCAGCGCGGCAACGCGGTGCTGGTGGTGGAGAACTTCGACGCGTTGTTGGGGCAGGGTGCGACGGGTGCGGGGGTGGGGGATCTGCTCAAGCCGGTGCTGGCGCGAGGCGAGGTGAGATTCCTGGGGACGACGACGCCGGAGGGGGTGCGCAAGATCCAGGAGCGCGACGCAGCGCTGCTGCGCAGCGTGACGCTGGTGGCGGTGGATGCGCCGGCGGTATCGCAGGCCGTGGAGATGCTTCGCGGGATCGCCACGCGCTACGAGGCGCACCACAACGTGCGCATCGGCGAGGGCGCCATCGTCGCTGCGGTGAACCTCGCGAAGCGCTACGTGCAGGATCGTGCGCTGCCCGACAGCGCGATCGACCTGCTCGACGAGGCCTCGGCGCGCAAGCGCGTGGAGATCGAGGGGGTGCCGGCGGAGATCGATTTGCTCATCCGGCGGCTCGAGTCGGTGCGTGCGCAGGAGGCGGCGCTGGCCGATGATCACGACGAGGTAAGCGAGCGCACGCGAGCGAAGCTCAAGGCCGAGGCGGACGCGCTCGAGCCGAAGGTGGCGCAGGCGAAGGCCTCGCTCGAGTCACGCCGGGGTGCGTTGGCGGCGGTGCAGGTGCTCCGTCGGGAGCACGCCGAAGCCCTCGCTGCCCTGGAGAAGGCACGCACCGAGCGCGACTTCGCCCGGCTCGGGGAGCTCGAGCACGTCACCCTGCCCGACCTGTCTCGCAGGCTCCAGGCCGCGGAAAAAGCCGTGCAAAGCGTTGGAGGCTGCGACGGAGGCAACGTGGTCACCGAGGGCGACATCGCCCAGACGCTCGCCGAGTGGACCGGCATCCCCGTCGCCAAGATGATGGAGGCCGAGACCGAGAAGCTCACCAAGATGGAAGAGCGGCTCACCTGCCGGGTCGTAGGGCAGGACGAAGCCGTGCGCGCCGTGAGCCGATCGGTGCGCCGCGGACGTGTCGGTCTGCGCGACCCGGGCAAGCCGATCGGCTCGTTCCTGTTCCTGGGGCCGAGCGGAGTGGGCAAGACGGAGCTGGCGAAGGCGCTGGCGGAGTTCCTGTTCGACGACGAGCAGGCGATGACCCGGCTCGACATGAGCGAGTTCATGGAGCGTCACATGGCGCAGCGCCTGGTGGGCGCGCCGCCCGGCTACGTGGACAGCGAGCAGGGCGGTTTCCTCACCGAGGCGGTGCGTCGCAGGCCTTACAGCGTGCTGCTGTTCGACGAGGTCGAGAAGGCGCATGCCGACGTGTTCAACCTGCTGCTGCAGGTGCTCGACGACGGGCGTCTGACCGACGGGCGAGGGCGCATGGCGGACTTCTCGAACACGGTCGTGATCATGACGTCGAACATCGGAGCGCAGAGGATCCTGGAGACCGACGCGAAGGTGTTCGAGACCGAGGACGGGCGCGACGCGATGCGCGACGTGTTGCTGACCGAGCTGCGCAACTTCTTCCGGCCCGAGTTCCTCAATCGCATCGAGGACATCGTGGTGTTCCAGTCGCTGACGAAGGGTAACCTGCGCGGGATCGTGGACATCCAACTGCGCAAGCTGGAGAAGCTGCTGAGCGATCGCGAGGTGCGCGTGGAGCTCACGGAGCGGGCCAAGGACCTGTTGGTGGAGCTCGGCTATGAGCCCGCCTTCGGGGCGCGTCCGCTCCGACGGGCGATCCTGCGGCACGTGCAGGATCCGCTTGCCGAGAGCCTGCTGGCGGGAGGCTATGGCAAGGGCGACGTGATCCGGGTGGACGCCGAGGGCGAGAAGTTCAGATTCGAGAAGGCCTGAGCGTTGTTCGGACTTTGGGGCTCGCGGTGCGCGACGGGGCTCGTGGCGCGCCCTTGCGCGTTCACGGGTGTTGTGTAGGCTGCCGACGAGCGGATGGAGAACCACGACCTCATCGCGCAGATCGAGCAGGCGCTCTCGGGGCGACCGGAGGCGGTGCGGGCGCTGTTGGCGCGGATCACGCCCGTGGTGCAGGCGCGTGTGGCGCGGGCGCTGTGGCGTCGCGGGCGGGTCAAGGGGCGCGACCCGCGCCAGGAGCTCGAGGACATGGTCCAGGAGGTCTTCGTGGCCCTGTTCGAGAACCAGGGGCGCGTGCTCCGATCCTGGGATCCCGGGCGGGGGTTGTCCCTCGAGAACTTCGTGGGGCTCGTGGCAGAGCGCGAAATCGCCTGCATCCTGCGCAGCGGCAAGCGCAGCCCCTGGACCGAGGACCCCTGCGATCACGAAACCCTCGAGCCCCTCGAGCCGCCGTCGCCCGACCTGGTCGAACAGGCCTCCTCGCGACAGATGCTTCGCGCCCTCGTCGATCGGCTCCGCATCCGCGTCTCCCCCCTCGGCATGGCCATGTTCCAGGCTCTGTTCGTGCACGACAAGGGCGTGCCCGAGGTCTGCGCCGAGTTCGACATGAAGGCCGACGCGGTCTACGCGTGGAGGAGCCGGCTCGCGAAGATCGTGCGCGAGATGGCGACAGAGCTCGCCGCGGAGCCCGCGCTGTCAGGTTTCGCGGGGGTCGGATCGAATACCGGGGTGGAACCATGACCCGAGATCCCTTGCTCGAAGCCATCGCGCGCGAACTCCAGGCGCAAGAGAAGGAAGCCGACTCCGTGTCCGACCCGCGAGCGGGTCCTCCCGGAGACGATCCGGAGCGGGACGCCGACTTCGAGGCGGCGCTGTTCCGCCCGCTCGACGACGCCGCGCAAGCGAAGATCGAGGCCCGCGTCCTGGAGCTGACGAAGCCGGCGCGCGAAGCACCTGCTCCGCCACCGGCGAAGGTCGTGCCGATCGCCGCGCGGCGTCGCGTCAACGCCGCGGTGTTCCTCGCTCCGCTCGCCCTGGCCGCCGGGCTGGTGCTGTACATGACCGTCGCTCCCGGCGGCGATGCGTTGCCCGGGTATCAGCTCGACGTCAGCGGCGGAGCCCGCGCCCTGCGCGGCCCGGAACCCGCGGATTCCTCCGCTCCCTTCGTCCTGGCCCCGGGGAGCCAGATCGAAGTCGTCGCTCGCCCGGGGACTGCCGTGAAAGGGTCCGTGGGCGCCAAGGCCTTTTTCGTGCAGGGCGTGACGATGCTGCCGTGGGAGCCCGCGATCGAGGTGTCCAAGGACGGAGCGGTGCGCGCCACGGTCGGCGCCTCGGGACTGCCCACCTTGTCTCCGGGACGCTGGGAGCTCGTGGTGATCCTCGCGCGGCCCGAGGACGTGCCGGCCGACGCCGCGGAAGCCCGGAAGGTCATGGCCTCGCGAGAGCGCAGGGGCGTCCTGGTGCTGCGTCGTCCCATCGAAGTATCGCCGTGAGAGTCCGCGTGCGGCGCGCGTTGGGCACCGGTCTGCTGATCGGGCTCTGCGCGTGCTCACGCGACCGCGGCTCCCCGCCCGAGGCGAATCCCGTCTCCCGACTCGAAGTGCAGCTCGCCGGATGCTCCGCCGTGCGATCGGGCCCGGTCTGCGAGCTGGGCGCGTCACGCACCGTTCGCATGTGGGTGCCTGCCGGTCATACGCCTGCGGTTTCCTTCGACGTCGCGGGCGACGCAGGAGCGGGACCGGCGGTCGGCGTCGAAGGCGGGAGTCTCATCACCGTGCAGGTGCCGGCCGGCGCGAGCGCAATGACGCTCGAGTCGAAGAGCGATCGTGGCATCGCGCGCAGCACCGTGCGCGTGGGCGACTCCAGCGAACCTCCCTGGGTGCAGCGGGCGCAGGCGCTGCGTCGGGCCGGCAAGCTCGACGACGCGGAGGGCGAGGTGGCCCGAGCCGTCAAGAAGGGGCCGGCCGACGAGGCACGGGCGGAAGGGCTGCTCGCGCGCATCGCCTTGGTGCGCGGTCAGGTGAAAGAGTCCATCGGGCACTTCGAGGCAGCGATTCGGAAGGGCGCGGAGGCCGGGCTCGTGTCGCACCAGGCGGACGACGCGATGGCGCTGTCGTTCGCGTTGGTGCAGCGGAGTCTGTCCTACTCGCGAGCCCGTGAGGTGCTCGAGGGCATTCCCGAGCTGGCCGCGAGCTATCCGGAAGGGTGGGCGAGGGCGCCCTACTACCGGGGGTTGCTCGCGGGCAGGACCGGCGACTGGCGCAGCGCCCTGTCGCTTCTGCGAGAGTCGCGAGGGCGCGCAGCGCGACTCGGCATGGGACCGCTGCAGCGCAATGCCGACGACGCGATCGCCAATCAACTGCTCGACATCGGCCGCACCGCCGAAGCGGTGGAAGTGCAGCGTCGATTGTGGGCGCTGGACACCAAGGACACGCCCGCGTGCGATCGCGCAGTGCTCGCGAACAACATGGCTTTCGCGTTGCTGTCGTCGCCGGACGGCGCCGGGCCGGCAGAGCGCAAAGAAGCGATCGCGCTGCTGGGGACGGCGCTGAACCTCCTCGAGGGAGGTTGTCCGGATCCGTATCGTCGCGCCAACGCCCTGACGGATCTGGTGCTGGCGATGATCCAGGATGGCCAGCTCGACTCCGCGCGTGCGCAGCTCCAGCGCGCGAAGGAAGCGCTGCCGACGCCGACGGGGACGATTGCGTCGTGGTGGGCGGAAGCAGAAGGGCGGTTGGCGATCGCGAAGCGGGACGGGCGGTCGGCGCTGCGGGCCTTCGAGCGGACGCAGGAGCTTGCGGTCGCATCGGATCAGCTGCCGCAGCAGTGGTCCGCGGCAGTGGGGCGCGGCATGGCGCTGGAGCTGCTGGGGCGCGACGGCGACGCGCTGAAAGCGTACGAGTCCGCGGACGCGCTCCTGGAGAAGGCGGCGGAGATGGTGCCGCTTGGTGAAGGGCGCGCACTGTTCGTCGGGGATCGCACCCGAGGCGCGATGCGCCGGATCTCCCTGCTGATCGCCAAGGGGAGAGCCGCTGAGGCCTTCGAGACCGCGCGGCAATCGCGCGCCCGCGTGCTGCGATCGCTGCACCTGACCCACCGCGTGACGAGGCTCGGACCGGAGAAGACCCGGGCGTGGGAGGACGCCGTCGCCGACTACAGGCGGCAACGCGACGCGATGACCAGCGAGTCCGCGAAGGACTGGCAGCTCCCAGCCGATCAGCTTGCAGCGCGGCGCGTGCAGAGGGCCGAGGCGGAAAGCAAGCTGCGCGCGTCGATGGAGAAGGCCCTCGCGATGATCGCGCCCGCGGGCGCAGGTGCCTTGCCATACTGGTCTGCGGAGGCGCATCCCGACGTGCTTCTGGTGGGGTTCCATCCGGTGCCGGAGGGGTGGGCGGTGTTTGCCGCACGCGGTGCGGAGCTGAAGGCGGCGACGGTGCGAGTGGACCCGGCGCAGGAGCGGTCGTCTCTCGCGGTTCGATTGATCGAGCCGATTCGCGGGATGATCGCCGCGGCGAAGCGCATCCGGTTCCTGCCCTACGGACCCCTGCGGAGCGTGGACTTCCATGCGTTGCCCTGGGAGGGAGCGCCGCTGATCGCGCACGCGGTGATCGAGTACGCGGTCGATCTCCCGCAGGCGGCCGAGGCGGAGCGGGGGGCGGGCAGGGCACTGGTGGTGGCCAATCCGACGCTGGATCTGGTGGCGGCCGAGCAGGAGGGGGAGCGGGTCGCGGCGACGTTCCGAGGCGATTCGGGGGGCGGGGTGCAACTGTTGAAAGGGAGGGGGGCCACCGTGGCGGCCCTGCAACAGGCGTTGCCCGGGGCGTCGTTCTTTCACTACGCGGGGCACGGGGAGTTCCGCGGGACCGAGGGGTGGGAGAGCGCGTTGCCGCTCGCCGACGGCACAGCGCTGTGGGTGAGCGATCTGCTGGCGCTGCCGGCGAGTCCGTCGCAGGTGGTGCTGTCGGCGTGTGAGGGGGCGAAGGGGTCGTGGAAGGAGCCGGTGGAGACGCTGAGCCTGGGGCACGCGTTCGTGCTGGCGGGGTCGCGGGAGGTGTTGGCGCCGACGCGGGCAGTGAAGGACGAGGTAGCGTCGGAGGTGGTGCGGCGGCTGTACGAGGGGCGGGGGGCCGGGGGGGAGGTCTCCCTGGCCGAGGCATTGCAGAGGGCGCAGACCGGTCTGGCGGCGTCGGCTCTCCCTGGGGACTGGCAAGCATTTCGTGTCTTGACCCCATAGGTGTGTACAGGTAGGGAACGGGGCGCCGCTGGTTGCATGGAACACTTTCCGAAGAGAGCCATCCCGATGAAGCCCACGATCCGATTCTTCTGGCGTTCGACTGTTGCGGTGGTTGCGATGCTCGCGCTTGGCGCGTGTGCTGTTGGCGTGCCGGATGATTCCGACGGCACGGATACGGCAGAGGGCGAGGACGGGATCGTGACACCCATGGAGGTGCTTCCGATCAACCCCTCGTGGGTGGGGACGTGCTCGCAGGGATACGCGACGTACATCCTCCGGCGGGCGACGGCCGGGTGTCCGTCGTTCAGCATTGACGGGGGGACGTGGTGGGGATGCCGGCTGCAGGCCGACGAGCCGAACTTCTGCGTCTACAAGTGGAGCAAGGCGACGGCGCCCACGACGAACGCGTACATGGCGTTGCAGGGGAAGGCGGCGCTGGTGCCGACAGTGAGCGGTGTCGATCGGTATGCCATCTCGGCCGACTGCGGCGAACGAAGGGCCTCGTGTGGTTCGTCTCCGCTGGTGGGAACACTGAATTACGCCTGCGGCAGTCCGCAGGAGTGCTGCGAGATGATTGACGACGCACACTACTGGGATCCCATCACGCAGCAGTGCAAGCACCACCCGATCCCGCAGCCGTCCTGCGATGTGTGCGGCTTCTTCCGGAATGGCACCCTGTTCGCCGTGATCGATGCTCGGTGGCCGGACACCAGCACCTATCGCGTGAGCAGCGGCTTCGTCTCTTGGACGGTCACCCGACCGCGTGGCGTGCAGTCGTTCCAGATCTCCGGTTTGCCAGGAGCGCCGTTCAACGCCACAGCGTCCATTCGTCCGATCTACTGACGGGTGTGGAGCCTGCACCCCGCCGAGGGCGTGCCCCCGGCCAGCGCTTCGCGCGCCACCCGCTATACTCCCAACACCTTCATGCGTCGCGACTCGGATCGAGGCCTGTTGCCCGGCTCCGCGGAGTTCCCGGACGAGCGTCCGGTCCACGTGCGGTTCGAACGCAAGGAGATCTCCCGCTTCGATCCGGAACGATTCGATCGCGTGGCGTTCGCCCTTCGGGCGGTGAGATTGCTGAAGCCCGCCGGGATGACGGTCGCCGTCTACGAGGGGAACTTCGCGGTGCGGGTCGAGAGCGGTCGCGATCTGCGCGGAGGTCCCGCGGCGACCTGGGGGATGATCGCCGTGCCTCCGCACGCCTCGCGCGGGGAGATCGCGCTGGCGGTCGCGCGGCTTGCCGGCCGCGCCGACGAGCCCTTCGTGATGGACCTGATCATGGGGTGGCCGTCGGCGAGCTAGCGGGTGACCGCTCGTGCGCGCGTCACGGACGCCGCAGGACGAGCAGGCGTGGGTCGGCGATGAACGTGGGGTCGATCAGGAACGTGGGATCGATGAGCGATCGGCTGCGGGCAGCGCTCGCCTTGGCAATGATCTCGTCGGCCCGGGCGGGGCCGACCACCGACGCGATCTTCGTCTTCGCCCCCGGCGCGAATACGTTGGCGAAGGTCTTGATGCCTTTGCCTTCCAGCGCCCTGGCCTCATTGCGCGCTCGGGAGATGGCCGCGCGCGTGGCATCGTCGGTCCTGAACGTGGGGTCGATGAGGAAGGTGGGATCGATCAGGAACGTGGGGTCGATCAGGAACGTGGGATCGATGAGACCCGCAGGGCGCACGAAGTACTGCGCGGAGGTGACCAACGCTCCGGCGCGGCTTTCGCCGACGATCTCGGCGACCTTGGCGCGGGTGGCCTCGGCCAGTTGGCCGAGGTTCTGGATCCCCGCTGCCGCGAGCCTGGATCTCTCCTCCGCAGCTCGTCGGGACGTGTCGTTCGTGGTCTGAAGAGGATCGGCCGATCCGCGGTCGGGCACGTCGGCGAACGAAGGTGCGGCGACGAGCAGAGTGGCCAGGCCCAGCAGCGGCAACAGGCGTCTTGTCATGGTGGCTCCCATCCTACCAGCCTCGTACGGGCAATCGCCCAGAATCTCCCCCAGACTTCTCGATGGGCTGGGATGGTGCACGAGGGTCGGCGAGCGGGGAGCTACACAGCGCGAACGGGGCGGCCTTCGATGTAGCCCCGATAACCCTCGGGCTTGAGCTGGAAGCGGGGACCGTCTTCATCGGCCCAGGTGAAGCCGTAGGTCTCCGGCTTGTAGGACTTCATGACGTCCCAGAGCGACGCGATGGCCTGCTCGAAGTCCTTCTCCTCGAAGGGAGGGCCCTGGAACACGAGCATCTTGCAGGCCGGGAGAGAGCAGAGCTCGAAGCCCTCGGGGATTCTGCCGGAGAAGTCGTCGGCGACCTCGACGCCCTGAACGTACTCCGAGGTTCCGGCGGGGCGGAAGCGTTTGGGGAGCCACATGCCGAGCGGCTCCTGCAGCGCGTCGGGGATGGCCGCGAGCTTGTCCCAGACGTCGCAGCCCACCTCTTCGCAGTACTCGAAATAGTGGGAGGCCTTGCGGCCGCGTTTGACGATCATCTTGCGGGCGGGCCGGTCGAGGACCTGGACGAAGACGGTCATGGTCTTCTGGTTTTCGGGCATGGTGAGCGCTCCTCGTTGCCTCCTCGAGTATGCATCCCGGAGCTGCGGGGGCATGAACAGCTGCACGGGCAATCCAGCTTTGCGGAAGTGGAGGGGAGACACGCCGAACTGTCGGGCGAAGGCGCGGGTGAAGCCCTCGTGGGAGTCGAAGACGAAGTCGAAGGCGACATCGACGACCTTGCGCGAGCTGTTCTGCAGCTCTAGTGCGGCGGCAGAGAGACGGCGCAGCCGGATGTACTCGAAGGGTGGTTTCCCGGCGACCTCGCGGAACACGCGGGCGGCGTGGCACGGCGAGTAGTGTGCTGCGCGAGCCAGGGCGGCCATCGTGATCTTCTCGCCGAGGTGGGCTTCGATGTACGCCTGCATTCTCTCGGCGGCCTTGATCTTGTCCCACAGCGTCAGCACGGCTCCTCCGCTTCTCACGACGGAGGGTAGCTGCGGCGGGCGGGGGGTGCTTGACCGGCCTTGCGAATTCGGCCGGTCGGCGGCATGAGTGTAGGCCCTCGCGCGATGCGCATGCCCGCCCCGATCCGGTGGTTCGACGCGTGATGTGAACGCCCCGTCCGACCGCGTGGGTTCATCCGGGGGTCGCGTGAGCGGACGACGGCCGACGGAAGACTCGATGTCGCGACGGAGCGGGGCATGCAGACCCCGCAGCCACCGACCCGCTCCCGGCGGCTACTCCGCCACCGCAAGTGCCGCCTGCGCGATCTCCTCCGCCGTCGCATTTCCGGGCGCCAACCACCGTACCCGCCCCTCCCGATCCAGCACGACCGTCGCCGGCACGCTCCTCACCTTCAAGTCGCGAGCGTAGTCCGCGCCCCAGTCCACCAGAAACGATCCGGTCACGCCCAACGAGCCATACGCCTCGCGCACCGGCTCGATCGGATCGCCCCGGTGAAGCACCGCGACGCGCACCACCGCGACACCGTCTCTCTGAAGCGCTCCGCGGTGCTCATCAAGCGCCCGAAGGGTTCGTCGGCACGGCTCGCAGTGGATCGCCCAGAACTCCACCACCGTGGTCCGCGCGCCCGGCGGCGGAATCGCCCGCGGCTCACCGGTCGTCCCGTCGGGCAACTCGATCCCTGCCTGGATGCCACACGGATGGCGCGTCGCCTTGCACGGCTTGAACTCGAAGGCTGGCGCGCAAGCCGACAGCCCGACGACGAGCGCGGCGAGGCACGTCACCGATGGGGGAAGCGAGATCCCTCGGCGGCCCGGGACGTCCACGGCGAGCCGACCGCCTCGCAATGACAGCCAGAAGGGAGAAAGCGGCGTACTCACATCAGATGGCGACCACGGTCGGATTCGGCTTGAGCTCAACGCCTAAGCATCTTGAACGAAAACGCCGAGCCGTCCCAGTTGAGATCGATCATTGCGTGCCTGACCGTACGTGCGGTCCGGGGCCAGGTCCCGACGCAACAAGGTAGCTCCCCGCATCGACGTCTTCGTCAACGCGGCATGCGTCGGGCCAGTTCCCCGAAGGAACCACGGTGAACATGAAAAGTATCACGATAAACATGAAAGAATGATTGACATGCGCGATGTCTAGCTCCATGCTGAGCCCATGACCCGTGACGCATTGCTCAAGAGACTCGAGAAGGGACTCCGCCTGTTGTCAGGAATCGGGCTCGCGCTGCTGCTGTTCCAGTCCGTCGGAGTCCTGATGTACCTCGTCGGTGTCTGGCCCGACATGAGAGCGACAATGACGACCACCGTCGCAGCCGTGGGCGGCGTCGCAGTCACAGCGGGCCTTGTACGGTCAGCGCTGTGGGTGAGGATCTATTGGACTGGCGCGAAGGTCCTCTCCACGCTGCGCACCGAGGGTGAATCGAACAAGCTGGCTGACGTGCTCGTGCCGGCTCTCACCGCGCTTTCGCGGCTGCTCGTCGGAAGCTGCATCCTGGACGTGCTCCTCCTTCCGGCGATCTTCCTGATGGACGTTTTCTTTCCCTTCAAGCTGTCGAGCGTGCAGCTCGGAATGGTTCAGCTCGCGAGCGTCGTCGTCCCCCAGGCCTTCGGCGCAGCGGCGCTGATTCTGGCGTGGTTGGCCCGCCAGTACGGCGGCATCGTGCAGGAGCGCTGCCAGATGAAGACCGACCTGGATCTCACAATCTGAGGGGGAAGCCATGCCGATCGTCGTCAACCTCGATGTGATGCTTGCCAGACGCAAGATGAAGCTCAACGAGCTGTCGGAGGCAGTGGGAATCTCGGTGCAGAACCTGTCGATACTCAAGACGGGCAAGGCGCGCGCGATTCGCTTCTCCACGCTCGAGGCGTTGTGCAAGACTCTCGCGTGCACGCCGGGAGATCTCCTGGAGTACAGGGAACGGTAGCATTCCGGCGCGTGAGAGGAAGCTGATCGACGACCTCGTGGTGCTCACGCATTGGCCGTCCCTGCGCGGAGGATTCTGCGTGCTGCTCGAGCCACTGCAACGGCGGCAAGTGCGGGTATGAGGACGGCACCTCGTGCATGTTCGGCGGCGCGTATTGCGACGACAACTCCGTGTGCTGCTCGGGGACGTGCTACTCGGGAAGATGTACCTATGGCAACGCGCCAGAATGCTGGCTTCCGGGTGCCTGCAGCACGAACGAGGAATGCTGCTCGGGGATCTGCGCGCTCGGGTCGTGCGAGTGGGAGACGCCGGCAGGCTGCATCGAGCACGGGGCGCAGTGCGTCGACGGCACGCAGTGCTGTTCGGGGTGGTGCAACAGCGGGCAGTGCGGTCCGGGTCCCGGGCCCTGCCGTGCGAATGGCTGGGTTTGCGCGGATGACTACGGTTGCTGCTCGGGCCACTGCGAGGATTCGAAGTGCGCGCCCCGTGCCTGCAAGCCGGACAGCCAACCGTGCTGGGACGACTCGTACTGCTGCTCTGGCTTGTGCGTTCAGAATCCGTGCTCGTGCAAGACCGACGGGATGAACTGCTCGCGGTCCTCTTGGTGGACCGGGTCTGCGGCGCCCAACGGGATCCGCGCGGCACAGGGGGGGGCGTGCAGTGCGCCGGGCTGGTATAGTCCGCGCTGCCCATGGTGATCGTCGAGCTCGGGCCACGCTGCAACAACCGGTGCGTGTTCTGCGCCCAGGCATGGGAGCGAGACGCGACGGCGCCGGTGGTTGCGCTGCCCGAAGACCTGCGAGGGGAGCGCGTGGGCATCGTCGGTGGTGAGCCCACGATCCAGCCGGAGCTCGTGTCGATCGTGGCCGCGGTGAGGGCGCGCGGCGCGGCCGAGGTGATCGTGCAGACCAACGGGCGACGGCTTTCCTATGGCAGGTACGTGGGGGAGCTTCTGGGCGCGGGGGTGACGGGGTTCGACGTGTCGTTGCAGGGATCGACGGGGCCGATGCACGACTATCACACGCGGGTGCAGGGCTCCTTCGGGCAGACGGCGCGTGGGATTCGGAACGCGCGGGGAGCCGGGGTGCGGGTGGTGGTGTCGACGGTGGTGACGCGATCGAACTACCGTCATCTTGCGGAGGTGGTGGAGGTTGCGCGCGCGCTGGGGGCGGGGATGGTGCGGCTGCGAGCGGTGAAGCGGGTGGGCGCGGGGCACGATGCGTGGGCGAGGCTGATGCCGCGACCGGAGCTGGCGAGACCGAGCGTGAGGATGGCGGTGCAGGCGGGGCAGCGGCTGGGCGTGCCGGTGGTGGCGTTGGCGCAAGGAGGGGAGCCGATTGTGGACTGGGTGGGGGGACCCGAAGCGGAAACGGGCGAGCAGGGGCCGAGGGGGGTGGAGCTGACGCGGGCGCGTCCGGCGCGTGGGGAGGATCGGACGGGAGGCGCGCGCACTGGGGAGGCGTTGCGGGACATCCTGCCGGGGCTGTTCGGGGAGGAGGGGGGCTGAGGGTGGCGAACCTGGGGTACATGCAGCTGGTGCGGCACTGCAACCAGTACTGTCGCATCTGCTCGAACCCGGAGACGCCGTACGTGCTCGATCTGGAGACGGCGCGCAGGGAGCTCGACGACTTCGCGGAGCGCGGATACCAGGGGGTGATCCTGACCGGTGGGGAGCCCTCGTTGTCGGCGATCGTGCCGCAGATAGTTCGTGATGCGATCGATCGTGGGCTGAGCGTGCGGATGATCACCAACGGCTCGCGGCTGGCCGACGGGGCGTTGGCAGACGAGTATCTTGCGGCGGGGCTGCGGCACTACCACGTGTCGCTGTACTCGAGCCGTGCGCAGGTGCACGACGCGATCACGTGCGTGAAGGGATCGCACGCGCTGGCGTGCCAGGCGATCGGGAACCTCTGCGGGCGCGGCGCGGTGGTCAATCTGAACACGGTGATCAACCGTCTCAACTGCGACCACCTCGACGAGCTCGCGCGCCTGGTGATCGAGCGTCTCGGCGGCGTGAGGCACGTGGTGATCAACAACCTGGACCCGTCGATGGGGCGCGCGGAGACCAACCGGGAGATGCTGCACCGGCTCGAGGACATGGAGGTGTCGCTGCACCGTGCGCTGACGCTGCTGCAGGCGTCGGGGCGGACGTTCCGGGTGGAGCGGGTGCCGCTCTGCTACATGGCGGAGTTCGCGCATGCTTCGACGGAGACGCGGAAGATCGTCAAGCAGGAGGAGCGGACGATCCACTTCCTGGACGAGAAGGGGACGGTACGGCAGACGAGCTTCCGGCATGCGAAGGCGGAGGTGTGCGGGGCGTGCACGCTCGACGCGATCTGCGCGGGGTTGTTCGAGATGGGGCACGGGTACGACGCGGGGGAGCTGTCACCGTTGTTCGTGGACCGGGAGGCGATCGAGCGTCGCATCCGGAGCGCGCCGGGGGAGGACAGCTCCGGCATTGCCGGGCAGGCGGGCGTTCACTAGTCTGCACGGCATGACCCAGGAATCGCAGGTTCGCGCCGAAGCCGTGGACGGCACGGTCACGCTCTCGTTCGAGGAATCGATCTACCCGAAGGACGCGGTGTTCGGTGCGGCGTACGTGCTGCTCGACAGGGCGTTCGTGCACGTGGATCGCAAGGAGGGGCGCCTCCTGGTGAGCGTGCGTCCCAAGCCGGGGATCGGGCTCGACGCCTCGTTGGTGGCGGGGGAGTTCGAGAACGAGGCGTTGGCGCAGGCGTGGCGCAGGGAGATCCTGAGCGAGAACCGGGCGCTGATCGAGGGGGTGACGACGCGAGCGTTGGGGGGAGCGGCGGGGCCGCCGGGGCTGGACGATCTGCTCGACGCGAGCGTGGGGGAGCTTGGGGACGCGTTCGACGATCCGCTGGGGATCGCGGTGAGCTGGGAGGAGAAGTACGGCAAGGGGCAGGGCCAGGGGGAGGCGTCGGGAGCCGTCGAGTCGGGCGGGGCAGGGGCCGAAGGGCCAGCGAAGGAGCCGAAGCCATGATGGAGCTCCGGCTGCACAAGGAGCTGTACGCGAGCGACGCGATCGGCGTGGCCATCGAGGCCTTCGCGCCGTTCGCGCAGATCGAGCGTCGGGAGGAGTCTGCGCACTGGGTCGTGGCGATTGCGGCGAAGCCCGGGGAAGACGAGCCGCAGATCGCGGGAGAGCTCGGGAACTACGCGTTGGGCGCGACGGTGGACGGGGTGAAGAGGGAAGGCGGAACGCGATGACGATCGACCTCGTTCGGCTCGGGGTCCGGCCGAAGGCGGCCGGGTTGCTGGTGCCGATCCGGATGCGAGAGGTAGGCGGGGCGATCCTGCTGACCAACCCGTGGGGCGACTGGGTGCTGGTGTCGTCGGACGAGCTGGCGCAGCTTGCGAAGGGGGAGCTGGAGCAGGGGACGGAGCTGTGGCGGAGGCTGGAGGAGCGCAGTTTCCTGCGGGATCGAGTGGACGAGGGGAAGCTGGCGGAGCGGGTGGCGCGCAAGAAGGAGTTCACGCGAGCGGGGCCGAACTTGCACATCGTGATCCCGACGTTGCGCTGCAACCAGACGTGCGTGTACTGCCACGCGAGCCGCGCGGACATGAGCGCGACGGACACGGACATGTCGTCGCAGACGGCATCGGGGGTGGTGGACTTCATCTTCCAGAGCACGGCGCCGCGTCTGACGATCGAGTTCCAGGGGGGCGAGCCGCTGGCGAACTTCGCGATCGTGAAGCAGGTGGTGGACGGAGCGATCGCGGCGAACGCGAGCGGGGGCAAGACGCTGGAGTTCACGCTGGTGAGCAACCTGTCGTTGATGGACGACGAGAAGCTGGCGTGGCTGATCGATCACAAGGTGCAGATCTGCACGAGCCTGGACGGGCCGGCGGCGCTGCACGACAAGCAGCGCAAGCTCGCGGGGGGATCGGCGCACGAGCGCACGGTGCATTGGATCCGGCGCATCAACGCGGAGTACGCGAAGCTGGGTCTCGATCCGTTGCTGTACCACGTGGAGGCGCTGCTCACGACGACGCGCGAGGCGCTGGCGCAGCCGCGGGAGATCGTGGACGCCTACGTGGAGCTGGGGTGCCGGGCGATCTTCCTAAGACCGGTGGATCCCTTCGGCTTCGCGGCGCAGACGGCTGCGTCGATCGAGTACGATCGCAAGGCGTGGCTGGAGTTCTACCGGACGGCGGTGGATCACATCCTGGAGCTGAACCGAGGGGGAACGCAGGTGCTGGAGCGCTGGGCGGCGATCTTCCTGACGAAGATCCTGGCGGATCACGAGCCGAACTACCTCGATTTGAGGTCTCCGTGCGGCGCGGGGATCGGGCAGCTCGCGTACAACTACGATGGCCGGATCTTCACGTGTGACGAAGGGCGGATGGTCCACCAGATGGGCGACTCGTTCTTCGAGGTCGGGAAGGTGGGCGAGACGCGCTACCGGCAGGCGGTGATGAGCGAGACGGTGCAGGCGATGGCGCTGGCGTCGAACCTCGACGCCCAGCCCGACTGCGTGAGCTGCGCGTACCAGCCCTACTGCGGGGTGTGCCCGGTGCACAACTACGCCACGCAGGGGAGCCTGTTCGGGCGCATGCGCGAGAGCACGCTGTGCGCCGTGTACAAGGGGATCCAGGACTACCTGTTCGGGAAGCTGCGCGACAACGACCCCGACACGATCGAGATCCTGCGTCGGTGGACCACGGTTCGCGATCGCACGCACTTCGTGCAGTCCTGCGCGACGGGGGCGTGACGCCACCGCGTCAGCGCGCCGTCATCTCCCTGACCCAGCCCACGTAGGCGTCGAGCCCTCCCGCGAGGGGCAGCGCGATGACCTCCGGGTTGTCGTACGGGTGCTCCGCGCGGATCGTCTCGGCCACCTGCGCCGCTTGATCCCGTCGCACCTTGATCAGCATCAGCACCTCGGGCTCGTCGCACACCTTGTCTTCCCAGCGGTAGATCGAGCGCAGGCCGGGCACGATGTTGACGCAGGCGGCGCAGCGGGAGTCGACGAGCTTGTGGGCGATGGCAGCGGCGGCGTGGGAGTCGGGGGCCGTGCAGAGCAGCACGACGATGTCATCGGCGGGGGACCAGGGCATGGGGCCTCCTGAGCAGGGGAAGAGGGGGCGGAGGGGGAGCCCGCGGCCCGGGGCGCGGGCCGCGAAAAGGGTATCGCAGTCCGGAGCCTGGGACGCGAGGGATTCGGCTTCTCCCGAGGATCGGGCCGTTTCACAACGCGCGGGTCTTGTGCGAGACTCCGGGCTCCGGCACTGTCCGGAGCTGCTCCGATGAAGACCTGTCCAGCCTGCCAGCAGCAGAACGACGACGACGCGGCGTTCTGCATTTCCTGCGGGAAGTCCCTCGCGAACGTACCGATCCTTGCGGACGCGGCGTTGAGCGGCACGGTGCCGGGGGCGCCGGTGCCCGAGCAGCTCTCGGTGGTACCGGTCCAGAAGCCCGCAGCGCCGGTCCCGGCTCCGGTGCCGATTTCGGTGGGAGCGGGTCCCCTCGCCGACGGCGCGATGGTGGACAACAAGTACCGCATCGAACGCGTGCTCGGCGAAGGCGGCATGGGGATCGTCTACCTCGCGCGCGACATCCACACCCAGATCCAGGTCGTCATCAAGGCGATCCGCACCGAATACGCGCATCGTCAGGAGTTCCGCGATCGCATCCTCGCCGAGGGTCGTTCGCTGGCCCGCATCGATCACCCCAACGTGGTGCGTCTGAACGCGGTCGTGGTGGAGGAGTCCGCGCTGTACCTCGTGATGCAGTTCATCGAGGGGGAGTCGCTGGACCGGACGATCGAGCGGTATGTGAAGACCCGCACGCCGATGCCTGTGGACGAGGTGTTGCAGGTGTTCCGGCAGGTGTTGGAGGGGGTGGAGGCGGCGCATCGGGAGGGGGTCATTCACCGCGATCTGAAGCCGGCGAACATCCTGATTCGCGCACGCGACGGTGTGGCGAAGGTGACGGACTTCGGGATTGCGAAGGCGGAAGAGGACGCGAAGGCGGGGCGCGGGCAGACGCGGGGGATCATCGGATCGCTGCTGTACATGGCGCCAGAGCAGATCACCGGGCAGCGTGACATCGACAAGCGGGTCGACGTCTACGCGCTGGGGATCCTCATGTACGAGCTCTTGATCGGGCGGGTCCCGTTCGACGCGGCGAGCGAGTTCGAGATCATGAAGCTGCACTTGGATGCGCAGCTTCCGAGCGTGCACCAGATGCGCGCGGACGTGCCGCCGTTCATCGACGTGCTGTTGCAGCGGGCGTGTGCGAAGGCGCGCGAGGGGCGGTTCTCGAGCAGTCGCGAGTTCCTCGAGGCGCTCGACCAGGGGATCGCACAGTGGAAGACACCGCCCGTGCGGGAGCCGTCGCCGATGCCGCTCACCGGAGCGATGCCGCACACGACGACGTCGGCGGTGGCGATCTCGGCGGACCTGGCCATGCCGCAGGGCGAGGTGCAGGCGCAGGAGGGGAGGCGGAGGGGGCGAGGATGGATCGTGCCGGCGATCGCGGGCTCCGTGTTGACGCTCGCGATTGTGATCGGCGGCGTGGTGCTGTCGGTCTCCCAGGGGTGGATCGGATCGCGCAGGCATCCGCGCCCCGCGACCTCTGCATCTGCCACAGTGACCTCGCCGGTTGCATCGACGTCGCCGACCGCGACCGCGGCGGTGCGCGACGCGGGGGCGCCGGTGAACCCGTTGGCCTCGCTGGTGGGGGTGTGGAAGAGCGACACCGGCAGGACGTTCGACGCGGTGCTGAGCGGCAACGTGCTCGAGTTCCGGATCAAGAACGCAGCGGACTTCGCGGCGCAGAACTACGCGGAGGGCGAGTCGAGGTTTTCGCTCAGCACGTTGCCGGGCGAGACGCGCACCTTCGCGGTCGAGGACAAGATCCGACCGACACCGCCGGCAGGGAAGACCTACGATCCGATGTCGCGGCCGACCTGCCAGGAGGTGTGGTCGAGCATCGACGGCAAGCCGTTGCGTGCGCAGTACGACGGCACGCGGCTGACCATCGACTTCGCGAAGATCGTGCCGTCGCTCAAGATGTTCGAGACCGAAGGCTCGAAGGTCGTGGGGTGCAAGGGGCTGAAGGGCGCCTCGGCGACGAAGATCGAGTCGACGTGCACGAGGCCGTGAGGGGCGGCGGGGGGGAAGGGGATCAGATGCCGCCGGTGGCGGGGACAGCGGTGGGCTGGGCGGCGTTGACGATGACGCAGGAGACGCGTGCGCCGGCGTAGTCCTTCTGGCTCTTGCCGCCCTGGTTCTTGAGGGTCGCGAGGATCTCCTCGGCGGCGCGCTGGATCTCGGCTGCGCCCTTGGTGGTGACCGGCGCGTTGGAGGCCTGAACGACACCGGATGTCGTGACGACGGCGTTGGAGACATTGCCTCCGGCGGCCTGTACGCCGACGGTTGCGACGACGCGGATGGAGCCGCCCGGGGTGACGCCGAAGGTCATGGGCTTCTTGTTGAACCCGGAGCAGAAGGCCTGCGTGCCGGCGCCGCCGTCGGGGCCGTAGCTGGAGGTCACCCACTGGGCGAGGTCGACGGAGAACTCCTCCTTGCCCTCGCCGGATGCGTAGGCGATGCAGGCGGCGGTGGCGGGATCGAAGACGGAGCCAGGGGGGCACTGCGCGGTCTTGACGCAGGCCTGTCCGTTCCAGACCTCGTCGCGGGTGCAGGTCTGCTCCTTGGGGACGCAGGAAGCAGCTTGGGAGCCTTCGACGACGAGGACGAGGCCCGGGGGGCAGCCGAGCTTCTGGTCCTGGCCGACGGCGACGCCCATGTTCTGCGCGACCTGATCGACCTGCTGTTTGGCCATGCAGGCGCCGGTATCGAGGTTGACCTCCTGGCCTGCGGGGCAGACGGTGCGGACGCAGCCCTGGGGTTCCCAGTGGTTGCCCTTGCCGCAGTACTGGTTGGCCTCGGCGGGGGTGAGGCAGGAGCCGCCGAGGGAGACGCGCCCGGCCTCGCACACGCAGGTGTTGCGGTTGGTGTCGTAGGTGCTGCCCTTGGGACAGGTGGACCAGGAGCACGAGCAGTTGCCGGTGTTGCCCTTGCAGACCTTGACGAGGCACATGCCTTTGGGGCAGCCGACGAGGAACAGCGCGGCGGCGGTGAGGGCAGCCGTCAGCAGGGAAGGCACGACACGGAGCGAACGAGTCATCGTACGAACCTCCAGAGATCGGGACGAAAGCGCGTCCCCGGCGCGAAAGCCTACAAGGAATCGAGGCGGCGTGCATCCGCGTGCGCCGCGGAGCGTAAGACGCGTCCCGAGGGGAAGAGCTTCACTCGCTGCCGAGGTAGCCGGACTTGAGGAGCTTGACGACGGCTTCGGCGGTATCGAGGTCGCTGAGCACGCTCTGGTTGAGGACCGCCTCGACGAAGCCGAGGTTGTGAGCGAGCTGCAGGACGTCGAGCTCGTTGCCGGAGAGGCTGCGCAGGGGCGCGGTCAACGGCATCGGGATGCGCAGACGCGCGCGCAGGTCGGGAAGCTCTTCGCGCAAACGGTTGAGCTCGTCGAGCTGCCGCATGCCCTCCATGAGCACCGACTGCACGTTGACGTCGATGGCGTTGGGGAACTCGCGCTCGTCGGGCGGCTCGAGATCGAACATCCCGCGCTCCCAGGTGAGCATGCGATACAGCGACTTGAGGGGAGGGATCTCTTCGAGCTCGTTGATCGACGCGAAGAAGATGTCGCCCTTGCGCATGTAGATGCGGCCGACGTCTTCCGAGGTGCGGATGACCAGCACGCCGTTTTTCTTGGAGGTGCCGAGAAGCTGCAGCAGGTCGGGCAGGGGGATCTCCTCGATCGTGCCGGACATGCTGCGGACCTGGCTGCGACGTCCCGTGGCGACCGCTTCCATCTCACGACGGGCCTGCTCACCGGTCGCGGGGGCGACGGCCTCGGAGTAGATGACCTTGAGGATGCTGGTGCCGATGAGGACGCGATCGCCTTCGCGGAGGCGCGCCTTGCGGATCTTCTCGCCGTTGACGAAGGTGCCGTTGGTCGACGCGAGATCTTCGATGTAGATCTCCTCGCCCTGGAAGGCGATGCGCGCGTGACGTCGCGAGACCATGTCCTCGGCGAGGACCATCTCGAGGTCACCGGATCGGCCGATGACGATCTCCTTGCCGGCCTGGATGGGGAAGACGTGACCCTGGTACTTGCCGGAGATGAACCGCAAGGCCAGTGAACGCGGACGACTGGGAGGCGGCATGACAGGCATGGGGCCCTTGGAGACAGGTGGTTCGGGCATGATTCTGGCTGAAACGTCGGGCGATGTGAACCGGGACTTTAGTTCCCCGGTTCGTGGGGGGTCAAGAGAACAGGCGAGCCGAGGGTTCGTTCGGGCGCGTCACGTGTCGGAAGG
>JAKLDZ010000240.1 GCA_022703255.1 Myxococcota bacterium
GCTGGCATCTTCGAGCTGGCGAGCGCGTATGGCTACGCGGACGGTCCCCCCGATGGTGCACGCTGGCCGTATCGGCGTCTGACCGAAGGGTGGAAGTGCATCGATCACCCGCGGCACGCCCAGTACAACACGATGGCCCTTCCGGAGGCGCCCTTCGCCGTCGCCCCGACCACCGCATGGGACGGCGTGCGGCGCGACATCGTGTTCGAACGGTTCGTGTTCGTGAATCACAATACCGCGTCCACCGTGCGCGGCGCCGGCTCCTGCGTGCTGCTGCACCCGTGGATGAACGCCTCCACACCGACCCAGGGGTGCACCGGCATGGCCTCTTCCTCCCTCGTCGCGCTGCTCGAATGGATGGACCCGCAGCGTCATCCCCTGCTCGTGCAGCTTCCCTCCGAGGTGCTGGCCGAGCGCGCCCCGCAGTGGGGGCTACCGCACTGACAGCGTGAGGAGTCCGAGGCGACGGGCTGCCTCCAGCGCATCCTCGCGGCAGCTCGCATCGAGCTTCTCGTACAGCTTGCGCACGTGCGTGTGCACCGTGTGCGGGCTGATGCGCAGCACGTCCGCGATCTGCTTGTACGTCGAGCCCCGGGCGATCCCCGTGAGCACGTCGAGCTCCCGCGCGCTGAGCTCCGGCGCGCAGCCCGCACGGCTCGTCTGCGGCGCCCACACGCGCTCACAGATCTCTTCCAGCGCGGCCAGCAGAACCTCCGGGCCGGAACGCGCCTGAAGACACGCGTGCGCTCCGGACTCCAACGCAGCCGTCGTCCTGCGCTCGTCGCACGGATCGAGCAACGCGAGGACCGCCAGCCGCGGGAACGCCGCTGCCATCGCCCGCACGAGCGTGCACCCCCCACGCAGGTCGCGCCCCACGTCCACCACGATCGCCAACGGCGCGTCGTCGTCGCTCGGCTCGACGGTCAAGACCGACGGCAGACGGCGAAGAGCGTCGCGCGCGGGCGATGGGACGGGGTAGTCGGCTTCGACCAGCGCGATGCGCAGCGGAACGGACGCTCGGAGGAGGGCGGGGATCGGCATGGCGTGGCTCATGGGGCGTGCCTCCTGGGGGCGATCGAGGCCCTCATGAGCGCGACGCGGCTGTGCACCTCTGCAGCCTTGTAGATCGCCTTGACGTAGGTCCGCACGGTGGAGAGCGTCAGGCCCGTGACCGCGGAGATCTCCTTGTCACTCATCGCGAGCAGCAGACACGCCGCCACTCTTGCATGACGCAAGGGGAGCTGCCACATGCGCGCGCATCGACGAACGCTCTTGTCGTCGGGCGTCTGGGATGTCTGGCGCGGCATCGGGCCGGCTGTTACCGCCTTCACGGTTCACCCGTAAGGTCCGCGTATGCGGACGCCTCGCGAGATCGTTCGTCATCCGAACGATGTCGCCGAAGACCTCGCCCTTCAGGCCCCGCGCGCCAGCGCCGCCCAGGCGCACTCGAACCCCCTGCCGCCCTCCGACAGTGTCTGCCGCCTCTCATGTCCCCTCCGTGATGTGACCATCACTCCCGGCTCCACTGTACCACCTCGTCGACCAGAACGTGTCCCCAGACTCCCGTCGCCTGATCCTCTACCTCGATCCTCCCTGACTTCCCCTTCCACCCCGAAATGTCCCAGACCCTGCGCCCCAGTACCTCCCGGTCGTGCCCCGTCGCCCAGGCCACCTCTTCCCCTCCCACCACCAGCGACACCCGCAGCCGAATCGGATCGCGTCCCCCTCCCACCCGCACCACCAGCCTGTCTCCGACCAGCGCGAACTCCGGCGACCTCAGCTTCCCCCTCGCCGCGTCACCCAGCCGCTCGTCGAACGAGCTCAAGTACCACCCCGCATGCCCCAGGACCGGGCCTGCTCTCTGCACGGGCGCCGACGTCGGAATCGCCGAGAACGCCTCGCCGCTCGCCTCCCAGCCGGACATCTCCTCCGGATCGAAGTGCATCGCCGTCGGCTCCAGCCACCGCCCCTCTCCCAGATCCTCCCGCACCCACAGCCCGTCGGCCTCGATCCCCTTCGGAAACTCCGTGAACGCGTAGTACCCGTGCCGGCTCAGATCCCCGGGGATCCACCCCCACTTCACATACGTCGGCCCCTTCGCCAGCAGGTACTCCGGCGACGCGATCTTCTCGTGCCCCGGCTTGCCCCTGCCGAACCCCGGCACGCTCATCTCCGCGACCCGCCGATCCACTACGCCGAAGACGTCCACCACCCGCACGTCCGCGAAGAATCCCGCGGCCCCGATGTCCCCAAGCACCATGCTCTCACCGGGTTTCACCCGCGTCGCCAACCACTTCATGTACCGCACGTTCGCGTCCGCCAGCGCCCCCCATCGCTGAATTTCCCTCGTGTACGGGCCCCGCTCCATCCCGCGCAGCGTGAACTCGAACAGCCCGAACCCCACCCCCACCGCCACCCCACCGAGCACCGCTCGCCGGATCGTCCGCGCGCGCAGCGCCCCGGCCACGCGCTCGCGCCCCACGATCCACCGGACGCCCCCGTCGCAGACCGCTCCCACCAGCAGGTACACCACCGGCAGCATCGCGACGTAGAAGCGGTGGCCCGGATAGAAGTCGCCCCCGACGTATGTGATCCACGCGACGTGAAGGAGCACGAAGAGCAGGAGCCAGCGCTCGATGGGCCGACGGATCCAGACCAGCGCCGGGAGCGCGGCCAGGGGCACGTAGTACCGGTTCTCGACGAAGCCGAGGGTGTAGACCCAGCCGCGCCGCACGGCGTCGAACGTTTCCCCCACCTTGAGGTGGAACGTGTTCGGGAGCGCCGCTCCGTAGTATCGCCAGCGCCACAGGAACCAGGTGGCCGTGATCGCGAACCAGACGATCAGCGCCAGCCCTGCACCCTTCGCTCGCTCGCCTCGCGTACGGCCGTCCGCCGCGGGCCGTGCGACCTCGATCCCCGTCGACAAGGCAAACGCCAACGCGAACAGCCCGGCGTCGGGACGCGTGAGGTTGGCCAGGCCCAGGGCGATGCCGGTCCACAGCCAGCTCCGCGCCCCGTGCGAGCTCCAGGCGACCACGGCCAGCAGCATGCACACGGCGAGCAGGTGGCTCTCCATCCCGCTCACCGCGTACCACTGGAAGGCGTTGTCCAGCGTGCACAGCACGAGCGCGATCGACGTCGCGAGCCACTTGTCGCGGCGCAGGCGGCGTCCGACGAGGTACACCAGCACCACGCCGCCGATCGCGACGATCAGGTTGAGCCCGATGGCTGCGCGCGTGGGATCCCAGTGCAGCGCGCGTGTTGCCGCCACGATCGGGGTGAGCACGAGCACCCACAGGAAGTTGGAGTAGCCCTCGACGTACTCCCCGGGGTTGAACACCAGGCCCCGTCCCAGAGACAGGTTCTTCGCGTACTGCAGCGAGATGTAGGCGTCGTCCAACACGTTGTGGCGGTACAACTCCGACTGCCACGCGCTGACCCGTGCCAGCAGCACCACGGTGACCACCAGCACCCAGAACGCCGGATCGCGGAAGCCTGCCTCGCGCTCGCGGACCCCGCTGCTCATGTCGCGCGCTTACGCCGGCGAAAGCGCGCGGTCAAACGGCGAGTCGGACTGCCGACGCTGCTGCGCCGCGCGCGTCGCGCGCGGGTCATTTGGCTTGACGCCCCGGTGGCACGGCCAATACTCGGCGTGCATGTCCAGCAGCTCCTCGCGCGGTGCGACACCCGTCGGAACGCTCTCCGAGAGCCTGGAGGACTACCTCGAAATCATCCTCCAGCTCCAGCAGGAGAAGCGCGTCGCTCGCGTGCGCGACATCGCCCTGCGCAAGGGCGTCTCCAACGCCAGCGTGTCCAACGCCCTCGCGCGTCTCGACCGCGACGGCTTCGTGCGCCACGAAGCCCACGAGTTCGTGGAGCTCACGCCGCGCGGCGAGGAGCTCGCTCGACGCGTGCTGCTTCGCCACGAGTTCCTCGTGTCGTTCCTGCGCGATGTCCTGCAGGTCTCCGCCGAGACCTCCGAGACCGATGCCTGCGCCATCGAGCACCAGGTCAGCTCCGAAACCCTCGAGCGGCTCGCGTCGTTCTACCAGTTCGTCAACTCCTGCCCCATGGCCGGCCCCGGTTTCCTCGAGGCGTTCGCATCCTGTTGCTCCTCGGGTGCACGCTCCGCCGGCTGCCAGGCCTGCGACAAGCCGTGTCCCATGCGGGACGGCGACGACGCCTCCCCTCCCGATCCCCACGTCGTTCCCCTCGCGTCCCTGCAGCCCGGCGAGTCCGGCACCCTCATGCGCCTCGGCGTCGGCTCGCCCCTGCGCGAGCGCCTCGTCGATGCCGGTTTCCTGCCCAATGTCCGCCTCGAGATCACCCGCGCAACGCCCGACGGTCGTGCGTTGCGGGTCTCGGCCCAGGGGGCCCAGTTCGATCTCGATCGAGCCGACGCGGCCGCGGTCTTCGTGCGCAAGTAGTCGCGCCAGACGCTCGTCCCGCCCCCCCCGCCGGGAGCCCTCGCCTGCCCCGCACGCAGGGAAATCCGCCGTCGTTCCGCGGCGCGGCGGAAAATGTCGTCACGAAGGTTCGCCCGCCCGCCCAGGACGCGCTACCCTGGCCGTCCGTGAAACTCGGCAGTACCTCCAACCGAAGGTCCCGTCGCGGTCTGGCTCTCGGCTCCGCTGTCGGTCTCGGCGCCCTGCTGGCAGGAGCGGGCGCGATCTGGTTCGGGATCCATCACACCACCTGGATGGGCCCTGCCCTGGCCGACGGCGCTCGCGCCGTGGTCGGTCCCCGCGCGGTCGCGTGGCTCGAGGACACGCTGTACGGCGCCCAGGATCGTTGGAACCGTTGGCGCCACGGCGACTCGGCCCCGGTATCGTATTGGGCGGCTCCGTCGGCCACTGCCACGCTCCCGCCCCCCGTCGAATCCGGCTCCGCCCCCGCCTCCGATGCCCCGCCCGCCGCTCCCGGATTCTCCCTCGCCTCCTTCTCTCCGCCTCACGACCGCGTCGCCGCCCCCGGGGACGGTGTCTGGATCCCCGCAAGCGAATCGACCGATGCGCGCGGCGTGATGCTCAAGACCATGGTCCACCCCGACCCCAAGCGCCCCTTCGCTGCGGTCGCCATCGTCGCCATGGACCTGCAGGCCGTCCGCCTCCGCGCCGTCGCCGGTACCGCAGAGCCCCGCACGAAGAACCCGATCGCCAAGGAGCATCGCCCCGGCGTCGTCGACCCCGCCGACGTCGAGAACCTGCTCGCCGCGTTCAACGGCGGCTTCCTCACCATCCACGGCCACTACGGCATGATGGTGGACGGCGTGCGCTTCGGTGACCCGCGGCCCACCTCGTGCACGGTCGCTCTGTACAAGGACGGCGCGGTGCGCGTGCGTTCGTGGCCCGAGCTGGAGCCGAGCGAAGCCCAGATGCAGTCCTTCCGCCAGACCCCCCAGTGCCTCGTCGAGCAGGGCAAGATGAACCCCGCCCTGCACTCCGACAACACGCACTGGGGCGCTGCCGTCGGCGGTGGAACCGTCATCCGTCGATCGGTCATCGGCGTGAGCGCCGACGGACGCACGCTGTTTTTCGGCATGGGCGACGCGCTGACCGCGAAGTCCGCGGCCGATGCGATGGTCGTCGCTGGCGCCTACGACGTGGCGCAGCTCGACGTGAACCATTCGTTCCCCCGGTTCATGTTCTACGACAAGAAGGCAGGCGGATCCCAGGACCTGATCGCGAGCGGGTTGATCCCCGGCTTCACGTTCAAGCAGGGCGACTACGTGAAGAACCCCTCCTTCCGCGACTTCTTCTACGTCACGCGCAAGGCGACTCCGACGTCGTGAAGTGACGCGCTCCGCCCCCTCGGCGGCTCAGGCGTCGGGCGCGGTCAACCCTCGCACGGAGCGCCGACCTCCAGCCGATTCCCTCCGTTGACCTGGGCACCGTTCATCGCGATCGTCGCCCGACGATCGAGCTGCTCCGGTGTCTCGATTCGGTCCCACTCCACCGCGCCGATGGACACCGTGAGCCGGACGTTGACGCCGTCGCCGACCGTGAGGGGCAACGAGCTGGTGACCTCGCGGATCCGCGTTCCCACGTCGATGGCGTCGGCGATCGTGGTGCCCGGCATCAGGAGCACGAACTCCTCGCCGCCGCGCCGCACGAGCACGTCGTAGCGCCGCACGACCTGCCGGGTGCGCTCGGCGAAGTGGGCGAGCGCAAGGTCGCCCACGCTGCGCTGGTAGGTGAGGTTGATCTGCTTGAAGCGATCGAGGTCGATGAGCAGCAGGCTGAGCGGTGCACCGGTGCGCCGGGCGCGTTCGAACTCCTCGGCCAGGCGCAGCATGAGGTAGCGGTGGTTGTACACGCCGGTCAGCGGATCGGTGAGGGCGAGGCGCTGGCTGCGCGCGCGCTCGAGGGCCGGGAGGCTGCAGTTGGCCAGCAGACGCGCCAGCAGCTCGTGCTCCGCGTCGTAGGCCCCGGGCTCCGGCGCGCTGATCGCCAGCACCCCCATGACCTCGCCGTCCTCCATCAGAGGCACCGCGAGCATGGATCGGATCACGAAGCTTTGCGAGGGCGACGGCAGGAACCGGGGGTCCTGCGAGCAGTCCGCGATGCGCGCCACCTTGCCGTGCCGTGCGACCCAGCCGATGACCCCTTGTCCCTTCTCGAAGGTCACCGGGGCCTCTTCCAAGCCTTGTCCCCCACGCGCCCCCGCCACCAGCCCGCTGCACGTCTCGTCGAGCAGCCGAACCGACGCGTGCGTCCCTGGAAGCAGGCGGAGCGCTGCTCGAACCACCTCGTCGAGGGTCTCCTGGACCGGTCGATCGGTCGTCATCTGGCGGGTCAGCTCGAGCAGTACCTGGAGAGGATCCTGGTGTGAAGCCATGCGAAGCGAACCATACCGCGTCAGCGAGGCTCCTCGCTACGGCGAGCTTTGCGCGAGCCGCTCTCCGGGCGCTTCGACCGTCTCGGCTATCCGGTCTCGAACCAGCCCTTCACCTCGGGCTTGCTGTACGCGATGATCAACGGAATCGAGAAGGGCCAGCACCAGCAGCTCAGGAAGCCGATGGCGATGAGCACCATGTGCAGCGTGTGGACCCACTTCTTGGGGCGCAGCACGAGGGAGAGCACGAACGGCACCCCGAATAGCAGGGCTGCGGTCGCGTACAGGCCCCCCATGACGGCGGCTGGAAGGATGTCGGACGCCTTGGAGGAGTCGAACGTCGGCGCGATCATCATGAAGACGCCAAGGCCGAACACTGCCACGTGGCCCATGGCCATGAGGGCCGCGTAGGCCTTGAACCAGATCACCGCCGATGGGGTCTTGGTCGGATCGCCCTCCGGCGCCGTGCCCGGCGGATCGTTGATCCCGTAGAAGGCAGGGGGCTGCGCGTCGAACTGGCTCATGCCGGCGCCCGTGATGCGGGTGCGACGGAGGTCCGTGAGCGAGGCGCAGAGCGAGCCAGCATGGGATCGCTACCGTAGCCGTGCAGGGCGCCCTTGGCCATCCGGACGATCGGTCGGGACAGTGAGCTACTTGTCGGTGGGGTAGGTGGCGACGACGGCCTTGCTGGGCCGGACGATGGCGACCACCGGGCTGGTCAGGATGTCGCCCTCGTCGTTCGCGAAGTACAGGCGCGTTCCCAGCTTCGGCGCTCCCGCCAGCGGCAGGTAGGTGCCGACCTTCACGTGACCGTCGAGACGCATGTGCAGCGCGCCGTGCTCCGGCAGGAACCCCGCCTGGGAGCGCTGCTTGACAGCCACGCAGACGCCCTTGCGGACGTGGTACTCGGTGTTTCGGGTGACGTAGACATGGTGGACCCTTCGTTCCGGGCCCTCGTACCTGGCTCGCTGGATCATGAGCGGCATCGTGCCCCGTGCGCGGAGGGTGGGCCAAGAACCACGAGAGCCGGGGCGAGGCGATTGGCAATCCGGCCCGTCCATGGTACACGCCGCCGCAGCGCAGTTCGTCGCATACACAGCTCGCGGAGGCAGACATTCCATGGCGCAGGTGCAAGGGACCAAGGCGGTCGGCAAGGTGCTCCAGGTCATCGGACCGGTGGTCGACGTAGAGTTCGCGCCCGGCCAGCTCCCCGCGATCTACAGCGCGGCGACCGTTTCCAACCCGGCCATCTCCGCCGTAGCCGACAACCTCGTCCTTGAGGTCGTGCAGCACCTCGGCGACGCCACCGTGCGCACCATCGCGATGGACTCCACCGACGGCCTCGTGCGCGGCATGCTCGTGCGCGACACCGGCACCCCCATCCAGATGCCCGTCGGCAAGGAGTGCCTCGGCCGCATCGTCAACGTCGTCGGCCGCCCCGTCGACGAAAAAGGCCCCATCAACGCCAAGCACTTCCTGCCCATCCATCGCGAGCCGCCCAAGTTCGTCGAGCAGTCCACCAAGGTCGAGATGTTCGTCACCGGCATCAAGGTCATCGACCTGCTCGCCCCCTACCGCAAGGGCGGCAAGATCGGCCTGTTCGGCGGCGCCGGCGTCGGCAAAACCGTCGTCATCCTCGAGCTCATCAACAACGTCGCCAAGGCCCACGGCGGCGTGAGCTGCTTCGCCGGCGTCGGCGAGCGCACGCGCGAAGGCAACGACCTGTTCTGGGAAATGAGCGAGTCGAAGCTCGAGACCGGCGAGCCCGTCATCTCCAAAACCGCCCTCGTCTACGGCCAAATGAACGAGCCCCCGGGCGCGCGCGCGCGCGTCGCCCTCTCCGCCCTCACCGCCGCGGAATACTTCCGCGACGAAGAGGGACAGGACGTGCTGCTGTTCATCGACAACATCTTCCGCTTCACCCAAGCGGGCTCCGAGGTCTCCGCGCTGCTCGGACGCATGCCGAGCGCGGTCGGCTACCAGCCCACGCTCTCGACCGAGATGGGCGAGCTGCAGGAGCGCATCACCTCCACCAACAAGGGATCGATCACCTCGGTGCAGGCCATCTACGTGCCCGCCGACGACTTGACCGA
>JAKLDZ010000241.1 GCA_022703255.1 Myxococcota bacterium
TTCGCCTTCGAACAGCCCGGCGTCGGAGCCTCCACAGGCGGCGACCGAGCCGGTGGCGATCACGACAAACGATGCAAGCAAGGGTCGGATGCGTTTCATGAGGACTCCCGAAGGAAGGAGCGTAGCACGGTCCTCGGACCGTGTGTGTGGTGAGGCTGACGCCGGGCGTTGCGCGCGCAGGGGTTTTCCGGCAGATTGCGGCAACGAGGCGGAATGGCAATTACGCAGCGTTGGACGCCGGGGCGCGTCATCGGGGACCGGTATCGAATCGATCGCTTCCTAGCCGAAGGCGGTTCGGGAGAGGTCTACGCTGCGCAGAACGTGTGGACGGGGCGCCCCGTGGCGGTCAAGCGTCTGCTGCCGGACCGGCAGGCGGATGCCACGTTGGTGGAACGATTCCTGGTGGAAGGGCGGATCGGCGGGAGGGTGGAGCACCCGAACATCGTGGATGTGCTCGAGATGGGGCGCGAGGTCGATGACGGCTCGATGTTCATCGTGCAGGAGCTATTGCGAGGGGAATCGCTGCGTTCGGTGATCGAGCGACGGGGGCAGCTCGCGGTGCGCGAGGCGCTCGATCTGATCGTGCCGATCCTGGGCGCCCTGGTGGCAGTCCACCAGCAGGGCATCGTGCATCGCGACGTCAAGCCGGACAACATCTTCGTGCTCGTGTCGCCCTTCGGACAGCAGATCCCGAAGCTGCTCGACTTCGGCATCGCGAAGGTGTCCCAGGAGGACACGTTGACGAAGGCGGGCAGCGTGATGGGCACGCTGGGCTACATGTCCCCGGAGCAGCTTGCGAGCAGCGAAGAGGTCGATCGTCGCGCCGACCTCTGGTCGATGGGAATCGTGATGTACGAGCTGCTCTCCGGCGCGCACCCCTTCGAGGCCGACACCTACGTCGCGGCGATGTTCAAGATCATGCACCGGCAGGTGCCTGAGCTGCACACCTTCGTGCCGGGCTGTCCCAGGGGGCTGTCCGACCTGATCCAGAAGTCCCTGCGCAAGAACCGTCACGAACGACCCGATTCCGCGCTGGCGCTGCTCGAGGAGCTGCTTCGCTGGTCGCGCCAGGAGCCCGACGAGTTCCTCCGCACGCTCGTGATCCGTCACCGCCTCTCGATCCCGTCTTCCCTCGAGCAGCGGTTGCTCGGCGCCGACGCCGCGCCGTTGCCTGTGGTGCGCGTTGCAGCATCGGGGGGGAGTGCCCAGGGACCGAGCTCCGCGGGCGGACGGCTCCGCGCCAACGACGCTCCGGAGTCCGCGGACCGCGAGTCATGCAGCAGCCGCGGTCGCCGCGGCGCCATCGAGGCCGAGCCGCCGTCCGTGCACTTCGGCGAGGAGGAGATGCCCAGCGGCCTGCTCGAGTCCCTTGGATCCTCGCGCGAGGCAGCGGGGTCGGTCCCGGGGGCCAGCGGGTTGATTTCCCTCGTGAGTGACGATGATGACGACGCACCGGAATCGGTGGCGAGCCCGCTGCAGTTGAAGTCGTATGCGCATCTGGCGGAGGAGGCCTACGCGCGCAACGACTTCGTGGAGGCCTTCGGCGTGGCGGACATCGCGGTGACGACAGCTCGAGGGAGCCGCGAGACGCAGGCGGACATGAGGCTGGTGCAGGCGCGCGCCAGCTTCTGGTTGGGCGACGCGAGCGCGCAGGAGTCCTACGCGGAAGATGCCCTTCGTCTCGCCGCGAAAGGCTCTCGCACGTCGTTCCTGGCGGCGGGCGAGCTCGCCTTCGCCTGCAGCACCCTCGGCAACCTCGACACTCTGCTCGCCCTGGCCGACACCATGGCACATTCGCAAGCAGAAGGCCCCGCGCTGCCTGACTACCTCGTTGCCTGTTGCCGCCTGGGTGTCGCGCTCGAACGCGTGGGCTGGCCGGAGCACGTCGAGCGGGTGCTCGGACGCGTGCAGGAGGACCTGCACACTCACGGCAGCACTGTGGCCGAGGTGCGCGCGTGGACGCTGCGGCTGCGCGCGGAGCTCGCGGATCGCGCGGGCGATCACGCGCACAGCCTCGCCCTCACCCGCGATGCGGCGCGGGCGTTCATGGAGCACGGCGACGAGCGCTGGGCGTGCGTGTGCGATGGTCACGCGGCCCGGGAGGTGATCCTGCTCGGGGGCTATCGGCTCGCGCGGGCCGATCTCCCCAAGGCGATCGAGCGCGCCGCCTCGCTCAACCTCGCGCAGGCGTCGATGATGCGCCTCGACTTCGGGCTGGCCGAGGCGCGCGACGGCGACCTCCCCTCGGCCATCGAGCGGCTCCAATCCGGCATGGCGAACATCGGGCCTGCCTCCAACTGGCGCCAGCGCTCGGCCGGTCATCGCTACCTCGCGGAGGCGTTTGCGGCCAGCGGGCGCCTCGACGAGGCCGAGCAGGAAGTGCGGTCGGCCCTGGCCCTGGCGGAACCGTCCCCGGCCCTGCGTGCGCAAGCCCTCGGTCTGCTCGCGGACATCCTGCTCAAGACGCCGCGCCATATCGAAGCCTTCATGGCTGCCTCGCAGGCCGTCGAGATTCTCGTGTCGGTCGGCGTGGCGGAAGACGAGGCGCGCATTCGTCTCGTGTACGCGATGGCGCTCGACGCGATGGGGCACGGACGCAACGCGCGGGAGGCCTACGACGGAGCGCGGCGCAGGTTGCTGGCGCGCGCCGATCGCATCAGCGATCCCGAATGGCGTAGGAGCTTCCTCGAGAAGGTGGGGGATCACGTGCGCACTCTCTCCCTCGCGGCCGAGCGGTGCTTGTCGAGCTCGCAGCCGCCGGCGGAGAGCTGACCGCCGGCGCGCGGATCGCCCCGAAGCGTTGACCATTGACCACGTTCCCCGCCCTGTGTCACCGTCTTGCCAACTTCCCTTTGGCGTTTCCGCACGATTCCTCCAGGGTGCGAGATCATGACGAGCAGCGACAAGTCCGAGCCATCGACCGACGACCTCGTTCGCAAGTGTGCGCGCGAGTGGAAGGCGCGCGGGGCCCGGCCCGCGCCGACGACCGCCGAGAGCGACTACACGATGCTGTCGCTCGACGGGGATTCCTTCCTGGCGCAACGGCTGCGTCGCGCGCCCACCCCGGACGAGGCCAACCTGTTCTGGGCCGAGGTCGGCTCCTGACCCCGGTTGCCTGACCCCGACCCCTGCGGCAGATCTCCCGACGTGCACGTCGTCAGCGCGAGCCGTCGAACCGACATCCCCGCCTTTTTCATGCCGTGGATGATCCACCGGGTGCGCGCCGGCTTCGTGATGGTCCGCAATCCCCGCAACCCTGCCCACGTGCTGCGCGTGTCGCTGCGGGCCGGCGACGTCGCCGCGGTGGTGTGGTGGTCGCGCGACTACGGACCGTTGATCGAGCGGCTCGACGAGCTCGACGGCTTCGGCCTTCGCGGCCTCTTTCAGTTTACGTTGACCGGCTACGGTCCGCCGCTCGAGCCCGCGGGTCCCGACGTCTCCTCCGCGGCCGATCAGCTCGCGACGCTGGCCGCGCGCCACGGCCCCGATCGGGTCGTGTGGCGCTACGACCCCATCGTGATCGGCTCCGTCTGCACGCGTGCATGGCACGTCGCGCACTTCGCCCGCCTCGCGGCCCGCCTCCAGGGCGCCACCCGCGAAGCCGTGATCAGCTTCGTCGACCCGTACCCGTCCACGCGCACCGCCCTGCGCGCGATCGGCGAGCGAACGGGGGACACCTGGCCGGCGCCTTCGCTCGAGGAGCGTGTCGGGCTTGCGCGCGAGCTGGCGGCCATCGGCGCCGATCACGGGATGCGGGTGCGCGCGTGTTGCGAGTCGGACCTGGTCGAGGCGGGGGCGGTGCAAGGGGCGCGGTGCATCGACGCGGAGCGCATCCGTGCGATTGCCGGTCCCGACGTGGTGCTGAAGGAGGCGCCGACGCGCAAGGGGTGCGGGTGCGTGCACGCGCGGGACATCGGGGCGTATCACACGTGTCCGCGGGGATGCGCGTACTGCTACGCCAACGCGTCGCCGGAGGCGGGCAGGGCCGGGGCGCGAGAGGTGGATTGCCGCGGCAACCACCTGGGTCCGGGCGATCTCGAAGAGAGCCTGCCGAAGCGTCGCGCGCGCTCCGGACAGCTCCCCCTCGCGGGCCTCGAGGAAGAAGTCCGACCGCGCCGTCGTACCTGAGCCGGGGGTCGGCGCATGCGCGGACGGGTCGTGCTACGCTGACCGCTCCGAGCGGCGCCATGAACGACACAGAGCCATCGACCCAGTCGTACGAGCCGAGCGATGGCGCTCTGATCGACGGCAAGTACCGGATTGTCCGGCTCTGTGGGCGAGGCGGGATGGGCGCCGTGTACGAGGCCCTGAACGTGGCCATCGGCAAGCGCGTCGCCCTCAAGTTCATCGACCCGCAGGCGGCGTCGAACCAGGACGCCGTGCAGCGCTTCCTGCGCGAGGCCCAGGCGGCGAGCGCGGCCGAGAGCCAGCACATCGTCCAGGTCTTCGACGTCGGCGAGCACCCGCCGGGGTGTCCCTACATCGTGATGGAGCTGCTCCGCGGAGAAACCCTCGCCGCGCGCATCGGAAGGCTCGGCCGCCTCCCCGTCGGAGAAGCCGTGCACGTCGCCGTCCACATGCTCCGCGGCCTGCGCTGCGCCCACGAGGTCGGCATCATCCACCGCGATCTGAAGCCCGAAAATGTCTTCCTCGTGGAGACCGAAGACGACCCCATCTTCGCCAAGCTGGTGGACTTCGGGATCTCCAAGATCCTGCGGCAGCGCGGTGAGGAGGGGCTCACGACGCTCACGCGCGAGGGGACGGTGCTCGGGACGCCGTACTACATGTCGCCGGAGCAGGCGCAGAGCGCGCCCGATCTCGACGGTCGCACCGACTTGTGGGCGGTGGGGGCGATCCTGTTCGAGTGCATCACGGGCGAGCGCCCCTTCACCGGACGCACCTATGAGCAGGTGATCGTGTCGATCTGCACGACCGAAGCTCCCGACGTGCGCGAGCGGGCGAAGTGGGTGCCGCAGCGTCTCGGCGACACGATCCGGCGCGCCCTCTCGCGCGACCGCTCCGCGCGTCTCCAGACCGCAGCGGAGTTCATCGAGGCCCTGCGCGACGCCGCCCCCGAGCTCGTCAGCGCGACGCCCCCCATCGTCGACCCCTCCCTCGACGCCACCCTGCGCTCTCCGCCTGCGTTCTCCGGTGTGTCCACACCGCGGATCGCCCCGGGCGAAAGCGTGCGCCCGCCCGAGGCCGATCCCGCGCAGGCCGACCCGCACCTCGCCTCCGGGCCGCGCTCGTGGTCGAGCGAGCGGAGCGCCCGCGAGGCGAAGGCGACCGGCTCGGCCCCATCGCCCCGTCTGCGCGTGGCCCTGATCGGTGGCGGCACAATGCTCGGGGCCTTCGCGTTGACCCTCGGGCTCATGCACCAGCACGCCAAGGCACGACGGGAGCCCGATCAGGCCATCGTCGCAGGCGCCTCTTCGGGAGCGGTCCCGCGCCTGGTCGAGCTGCGTGTGATCGCGACCCCGGCGAGCGCGGAGATCGCGGTGGACGGCGTGGTGTCTTCGGACGGCGTGGTGCGGGGCGGGCCCGGGGCGATCCGTCGGGTGCGGGTGTCGAGCGCGGGGCATCGGCCGTGGGAGCAGACGGTGGTGCTCGACGGTTCGGCGCGTGAGCTTCGGGTGGAGCTGACCGCTGTCGCCGACGCCGGGGAGGTCGCGGACTCTCCGCCGACGAAGATCCCCGCGCAGCCGGTGCGCACGACGGCGGCGTCCTCGTCGACTGCGACGTCGAAGCCGGCCGGCCCGTCGATCGCCCCCGGGTTGAAGCTCAAGACGGACGGTCCCTGATGCGCTGGTGGGCTTGCGCGGTGCGGGTGGCGTTGGTGTGCGGGTGCGTGGCCGGTTCGGTCTGGGCGCAGGACGGGGCGGAGCTTGCGCGCAGGCACTTCCGGAGCGGCGTCACGCTCTTCCAGGACGGCAACTTCGACGGCGCGCTGGCGGAGTTCGAGGCATCGCAGCGGGCGCTCCCTTCCGCCTCGACGCTGCAGAACATCGCCCTGTGCCTGACGCGGCTGCACCGCTACGTGGAGGCGATCGAGACGCTCGATCGTCTCAAGGCCGAGCATGGCGGCGCCCTGTCGGTCGAGGACCGCAAGGCGGTGGACGACTCGACGCAGGAGCTGGCGAAGCTGGTGGGAACGCTCTCGCTGCAGGTCAAGCCGGCATCGGCGCGGGTATCCGTCGACGGACAGTGGTTGACCCCCGAGGCCCTGGCGCGCCCCGTCCGGCTCTCGTCCGGCGAGCACCGTATCCGTGCCGAGGCGCCCATGCACGAGGACCTCGAGCGGGTCGAGCGGATCGCCGGCGGTGAGTCCCGAAGCATTTCCATCGAGCTGAAAGCGCTTGCGGCCGAAGTGGCCGTGGTGGCGAGCGACCGGGAGGCGTCGATCGCGCTCGACGGCGTGTTCGTGGGAAACGGCTCGTGGACAGGCGTGCTCAATCCCGGCGATCACCTGCTGCAGGTATACAAACAGGGATACACGCAGTACGCCACGCGCTTTCCGGTGCGCGCTGGGGAGCGTCTCGAGCTGCGACCCGCCCTCGGCCCCGCGTTGGGCGACGGCGCGACCGCGCAGGTGCCCGGCGGGGTGCCGCTCGTCCCCGTGCGCTCCGGCATCGAGCCGTTGCCCAAGGGCTGGTACGGGCTGTTCACGGCCACGACCTTGGTGCCGCTGATCCATCCCGACGGGTTCAAGTCGCGCGATGCTTGGACCGGCGGGGCGTACGGCCTGCGCTTCGGCTATCGGTTCTGGCAGAACGTGGCGTTCGAGGCGATGTTCGACGGTGGCAAGCAGGGGGTCGGGCCGGGGGACTACGAGACCGCGTCGGGCGCGACGCGCACGACCTACGAGCTGACCTCCACGCGGGTCGGAGGCAACGTGCGTCTGCTGGCGGGTGGCAGGGCCGTGCGGTTCTCCGGCGTGTTCGGCGTGGGCTCGGTGCGTCACGAGCTGTCCCTCGGCACCACGAAGGCCCAGGGCCAGGACGGCTACTTCGTCCTCGAGGCGGGGGCGCAGTTCAACGTCGGCAAGGTGTTGCTCGAAGCCGCGGCCATCGGGTTCGTGGAGGGGGTCACCGACGTCAAGGCGGACACGACGCGGATGTACACGGAGCGCACGTTCGTGCCGCAGGTCGGCGTGGGCTTTCGTGCGGGGTGGGGCGAGTGGGGCCGCTGGTGAGGCTGCGCGCCGGGGCGTCTCTGCTATGATCGCCCCACCCATGGCCGATCCTTTCCGAAGCCGCGCCCTCGCCGGGTTGCTCACCCTGAGCGCCTGCGTGTCGGTGGCGTCGATCCCCTCGATCGCCGTGGCGAAGGGCGGGCGCTGTCCCGCCGGCATGGTGTCCATCCTGGCGGGCTTCTGCATCGACCCGTACGAGAGCGCGGTGGAGCAGAAGCAGGGGCGCAAGTGGGTGGCGCACTCGCCCTACGAGTCGGTGAAGGGCAAGCAGGTGCGCGCGGTCTCCAAGCGCGGCGCGGTCCCCCAGGCCTACATCAGTCGCAACGAGGCCGAGGACGCGTGCAAGGCTTCGCGAAAGCGTCTGTGCAGCGAGCAGGAGTGGCTCACCGCCTGCCGGGGCCGCAAGCCCACGCGATGGCCCTACGGCAACGACCACAAGACGGGGTACTGCAACGACGCCGGTGCGTCGCCCTTGAACCACTACTACGGCACTTCATCCGGGGTGGACCCGACCGCCTACGGGTGGGGGCCGATGAACGACCCGCGGCTGAACCGGTTTCCTGGTTCGCTGGCGAAGACGGGCGCGTTCCGGCGGTGCACGAACGGCTTCAAGGTCTTCGACATGGTGGGGAACCTGCACGAGTGGATCGACGAAGCGCACGGGACGTTTCGGGGCGGGTACTACCTGGACACGAAGATCAACGGCGAGGGGTGCGACTACAAGACGGTGGCGCACGACGCGAGCTATCACGACTACTCGACGGGGTTTCGGTGCTGCGCGGACACGCGTTGAGGGGGAAGGGGCAGGCGGTGGAGCGGGGCATCCGCGAGGGTGACGTGCAATCCCTTGCCCGAATCCGGGTGTCGCGCTAGCACTTGGGCGGCTCCCTGACGTGCGGCGCAGCTTGCCGCGCTGCCCATCTCCGGGCACGGACGGACCCCCGTTGAAACCCACCGCAGTCCTTCGCACGCACCCCACCGACTTCGAGGTGGAGGAGATCCCGGCCTACGTTCCCGTGGGCGAGGGGACGCACATGTTCCTGCGCGTGCGCAAGACGGGGCTGACCACCTTCGACTGCGTGCGCTTGCTGGCGAAGCGTTATGGGGTGGACCCGCGCGACGTGGGCTATGCGGGGATGAAGGATCGTCATGCGGTGACGGTGCAGTGGATCTCGCTGCCGTGGCCGATGGCGCGCGAAGACGACCCTGGCGACCCGGGCATCCCGGGCGTCGAGCTCCTCGAGGCGAAGCGTCACGGCAACAAGCTGCGGACCGGTCACCTCGAGGGGAACCGCTTTCGAATCGTATTGCGAAATATCCGTCCCCTCGACGCCGTCGCGGAGGTCGAGCGGGGGCTGCGCGAGCTGGCCTCGAAGGGCGTGCCGAACGCCTTCGGACCTCAGCGTTTCGGCCGCGACGGCTCCAACCCCGAGCGGGCGCTCGGCTGGTTGCGCGGGGAGCATCGCGGTCCGGGCGCACCCAGAGAGAAGAGGCTGCTGATCTCCTCGCTGCAGTCGCTTCTGTTCGACGACGTCCTGGAGCGTCGGGTCGCGGACGGCACGTGGGACACGGTGCTCGCGGGCGATCTGGTGCGCCGCGCGGACTCGGGCGGGCTGTTCCTGAGCGAGGACCCGTCGGCCGATGCGCCGCGCGCGCGTTCCGGCGAGATCTCGGCCACCGGTCCCATGTTCGGGGCGCGCATGCGTTGGCCCGAGGGACGTCCCGAGCAGATC
>JAKLDZ010000242.1 GCA_022703255.1 Myxococcota bacterium
CGCCAGGAAGCGGTGCGAGATCTCGTCCGCGATCGCAAGATCGATGTCGTCTCCTCCGAGGAACGTGTCGCCCGCGGTCGCAAGCACCTCGAACACGTTGCCCGCCAGGTCGAGCAGCGTCACGTCGAACGTCCCGCCGCCGAAGTCGTAGATCGCGATGCGCTCCGCGTTCCCCTTTCCATACCCGTAGGCCAGCGCTGCCGCGGTCGGCTCGTTCAGAATCCGGATCACCTCCACCCCGGCGATCTTCCCGGCCACCTTCGTGGCGGCGCGCTGCAGGTCGTTGAAGTTCGCCGGGACCGTGATCACCGCCCGGTCCACGCTGTCACCCAGCGACACCTCGGCAAAACGCTTCGCCTCCCGGAGCACGAAAGCGCTGATCTCCGGCAGCGTGTAGACATCTCCCCGCGCAACCACCAGCGTCGCCTGTCCTGGCCCTTCGCGCAGCTCGAACGCCGCCCTCCCACGCGCCGCTTGCACCGCCTTGGAGTCGAACGCCCTGCCAATCAACCGCTTCGTCGAATACACCGTGTTGCGGGCGTCGATGAGCCGACGCTCCTTGGCCTCCCGCCCTACGAGCGTCGTCCCGTTCGGGTGGAACGACACGACCGACGGCAACAGTCGCTCCTGTCGCTCGTTGGCCAGCGTGATCGCTCGGCCGCCCTGCACGACGCCGACCACGGTGTTGGTCGTTCCCAGATCGATTCCTACGACTGCGCTCATGCCTTCCCCTGCTGTGGCTCCCCGGTCCCGGAACGATCCTCTCCGCGGAACGTCTCCAGCACATCGTCGTACCACCGGTTCACCGTCGATGGGAACGGCCACATCCATCCGTACGACGCCGACGTGAACTGCCGCACGACGTGAGCCCTCAAGCTCGCGCTGCGGGCCTCCTCCTCCCCGAGAAGATCGGCCGTCGCCCGGATCGTTTCGGCGTAGGCCTCCCACTCGATCCTCGCTCTGCCCAACGCCAGCCCCAGCGGCAGGATCGGCACGGCGTACAGGAACGCCATCCACAGCGTTCCGTAGCGGCGACGCTGCCGCAGATGCACCCGCTCGTGCCGCAGCACCACCATCATGCGCTCCGGCGACGTCCGCTCCCACCCGTCGGGCACGTACAACGTGTCGAACACCACGGTGTGGTAGTGCGTCATGTACTCGCGCATCTGGCCGAGGGTCAGCACCCTCAACGCCAGGTCGATCACGCGAGACAACCGATCGCCACGCTTGGGCACGATCCGGAACCTCGGGAACTCGGACCGGATCTCCGACAGGAGCGCTTCGAGAGCCTCGGACCTCGTGGGCACTCCCTACTCTCCACTCGCCGTGTCGAGACGGTCGCCCGCCTGCACCGCGCGCCCTGCCACGAAGTCCCGTGCCGCCATCGCCTTCCTTCCCTCGAGCTGGACCTGCAGCAACTCCAAGGACCCCTGCCTGCAGGCCACCACCAACCCACCTCCGTCCGCCAACACCACAGTCCCCGGAGCCGCGTCTACCCCCACCTCCGAACGCTCCCGGGTCCGCAGCACTTTCATCAGCTTCCCCCTCAGCCGCGTCCAGGCTCCCGGCCACGGCTGCATCCCGCGCACGTGGTCGTGAAGCTCGTGAGCACTGCGCCCCCAGTCCAACCGCCCGTGCTCCCGCGTCAGGATCGGCGCCAACGTCGCACGACCCGCGTCCTGCGCCTCGGCGCAGAGCCGCCCGTCCATCGCGGCCACCAACTCGTCGCGCACGACATCCGCCGCCAGCCGCGCAAGTCGAACCGCGAGCTCCCCGGATGTCTCGTTGGAATCGATCGTGATCCGACGCATCGCGTAGACCGGTCCGGTGTCCAACCCGGCGTCCATCTGCATCAGCGAAATGCCCGTCTCCCGCTCGCCATGCACCACCGCCCAGGTGATCGGCGATGCTCCCCGGTACTTCGGAAGCAGCGACGCGTGCAGGTTCATGCAGCCCCGCGACGGAGCGTCGAGCACCGCCGGCGGCAGGATCCGCCCGTAGGCCATCACCAGGGCAACCGACGCATCCCTCGACCTCACCCATGCGGCGAACTCGTCCGTGCGCACCTTCGTGGGTTGCACCACCGCGAGACCAAGCTGCAGCGCCCGCTCCTTCACCGCCGGAGCGCGCAGCGCGAGCCCCCGCCCGGCCGGCCGATCGGGTTGCGACACCACCCCCACCACCTCCGCGACCTCGCAGAGCGCCTCCAGAGCAGGGACGGCTATCTCAGGAGTTCCGAAAAACAGTGCGCGCAAGTCTCCTCCGATGGATCGGGAACCCACGCCGTTCGAACGGCGTCGCGCACCAACCCTATCAGAGCGCCGCACAAACGGCAGCCGAACCAGCCCTGATCACCGCGACGCGGCCCCCGACGCCACCCCTCCCGCAGGTCGATCCGTCGGATCCGCACAGCAACGCCATCCCACTTCGTAGAAGGCAAACGTCGGACGGTGCGCATCGTTCGTCCCGCGGCATCCCACCCACGGCTTCGCCCAGAACCCCCCCATCAACGCGCCCGGCCATCGACGCCCCTTGCGGGAAGTCACCCACTCCTCGACGTTCCCGATCAAGTCGTAGATTCCGTCCCGCGTCCGACACCGCTCGTACTCCCCCGAATTCGATCCCTGCCACAGGCGGCTCACCTCCTTGCTCGCCTTCTCGCCTCCCGCGTCGAGCGCCTTCGCATCAAAGGCCAACCAGGGCTTGCTCGCGTTGCAGATGCTCGGGTCCACAGCGAATCCGTAGAAGTACGGCCGCAGGTCGACCCCCTCACACGCGGTCTCGAACTCCTCCTCGCTGCACAGACGCTTGCCCCGCTCGCTGCACCAGCGCTGCGCCTGCCCGAAGTCCTTCATCACGAAGGGCTTCGCGCCGCGCTCGTTAGGCGCCTCGAACTGGTCCATGCACACACGCACGTCTCGACGTTCTCCCTGGGTCACCGTGGCGTGCGGGACGTACGACCAGCAGCGGTGCGCTTTCTCCTGAAGACAGAGCCGCTCCATCTCGTCGTAGTGCACCCCGGTCACGAGGCGCATGTCTGCCGGACACGCCGGGTTCGGCCCGGGATCCGGTGGCGGTTCGTATAGAACAGCGCCGCCGTCCCGAGGGGCTGGCATCCCCAGGACGGTGGAAGGCAGGAGTGCCCCCGCGAACACCGGCAACAGCGCCGCCGGGAACGTGATCAGCGGCAACAGGTTCGGAAGCGGAGACGGCACCGCGGCCTTGTCGCCCACCGGCGCTCGGGATGCAAGTCATCGACGAGACGTGCGCGGCGTGGGGAGAGACTCTCGAAGATCCGGGGGAGCTCAGGGCAAAAAAAAGCGCGCGAAGGAGCCGGAGGGGGGAGGTCGGCACATCTTCGCGCGCGGTAGAAACGCCGCGCCGGCAGGTTGGGGGGGGGCGAACCTTGCCAGCGCGGACTTGTCTTCTCCCTGTGCAGCTCCCGGGCCAGCTCGCCCTGGGCAAGAATCGTCGAGGATTTCGCCGACAGACCGAGCCGCGAGTTTCGTGATCGCAAGGTCCGCATGTCAGGGATGCAATGCGGCCGCACCGGATGGACCTCCTCGACCCTCGCGTGGTACCGCTTGTCCGTGAGCAGCCTTCGAGTCCCGGTCATCGGCATCCAGCCCGGGCGAGTCGAGCTCGACGCCGACGCATCTCGCTATGTTGCCAAGGTCCATCGCCTCCGTGCGGGCGCCCGGCTGGTGCTGTTCGATCCCGAGCAATGCCTGGAGGCGGACGCCGTGGTGAGGACATCGGATCGCCACTGCGTCGGGTGCGACGTGGATGAGCCGAGGCCCGCCTCGCTGGTCGCTCCGCACCCGCTCTGGGTCCTTCAGGGATTGAGCAAGGGCGACCGCTTCGATCAAGCCGTCCGGGATTCGGTCGCGCTCGGCGTGACCGACATCGTTCCGGTCGCGTTCGCCCGTTCCGACGGCAACCTGACCGAGTCGTCCGAAGCGCGTCGTCGCCGGTGGAACAGAATCGCGGTGGAGGCCAGCCGCCAGTGCGGGCGTGGTGACGTTGCGCGCATTCACGTCCCGGCCCCCCCCGAAGCGGCGCTGACCGGTGTGCCCGAGGGATGTCGCCTCTGCTTGTGGGAGCGCTCGACGCGGCCTTTGATCACGCAGCAGGAGGCGATCCGGACCAGCGAGGCAATCAGCATCGTGGTCGGACCGGAGGGCGGGCTCGAGGACGATGAGGTCGGGCTGGCGCATGCGTTCGGCTACGTGGACGTCTCCCTCGGGTCGTTCGTACTACGAACAGAAACTGCGACCACGGCCGCATTGGGCGCGGTGAGGGCGTTGCGCGGCTGACGCGTGGTGTGCGCATCCACGGGCCGGAGCTGTTTTGCCGCGCACGCGCTACGCGCTGCCGGTGTCTGCGGCGTGCCAACAGGCGACCCGGTGGTGGGACTGTCTCTCGAGCTCCTCGAGGGCCGGGGTGCGCGACCGGCACGCATCTGCATCGGCCATGGCGCACCGGGGGTGGAAGGGACACCCCGTGGGCGGAGCGAGGGGATCGGGCGGGTCGCCTTCCAGCAGGAGCCTCAGCTTGCGGCGTGAGGTGTCCGCAGTGGGCATCGCCGACAACAGCGCGCGAGTGTACGGATGCAGCGGTTGGGCGAAGACCCGGTCCGTTGGCCCAACCTCGACGATGCGCCCGAGGTACATGACGGCGATGCGGTGGGCCACGTGGCGCACGACCCGCAGATCGTGGGAGATGAACAGGTACGCGGCGCGAGTCGTTTCCTGGATGTCCAGGAGCAGGTTGACGATCTGCGCTTGGATCGAGACGTCGAGGGAGCTCACCGGCTCGTCACACACCACGAAGCACGGCTCGACAGCGAGCGAGCGCGCGATTGCGGCCCGCTGGCGCTGACCGGCGGACAGCTCGTGGGGAAAGCGCTCGGCGGAATCGGGGCCGAGCCCCACGCGGTCGAGCACGGAGGCGACGCGATCGCGAAGCTCCGATCTCGTCGCTGCCAGGCGATGCACGATGAGGCCCTCCGCCACGGCGTCGCCGATTGTCATCCGCGGGTTGAGCGATGCGTACGGGTCCTGGAAGATGAGCTGCATCTTCCTGCGCAGCGGACGCAGCTGCCTCTGGGGCAGAGAGGTGATGTCGGTTCCTTCGAAGAGGATTCTTCCGTAGGTAGGCTCCGTGAGGCGGAGCAGCACGCGACCGAGGGTGCTCTTGCCGCAGCCCGACTCGCCCACGAGGCCAAGGGTTTCTCCGGGGCGAACGAACAGCGTGGCGGCATCGACTGCGCGCAGCAGCCGTGGCCCGCGGAAGAGCGTCCGATCGACGGGGAAGTACTTGGACACACGCTCCGCCTGCAGCACGGGCTTTCGGTCGTCGGCGGAGCCGGAAGACGCCTGGCTCACGGGGCCTCCCGCGGGGAGAGAATGCACCGAACGGAGCGGCCGTCTCCGAACGGACGAAGCGGGATCTCACCGGTGCGGCAGGCCTCCACGACGACGGGACATCGATCCTGGAAGCGGCATCCGACGGGGAGACTGCGCAGGTCGGGCACGCGTCCGGGGATGGCGGGGAGTCGGGAGCCGCGTGGGGCGGCGCAGGACGGGATGCTCTCCAGGAGCGCGCGGGAGTACGGGTGCGCGGGGGCGGAGAACAGGAGATCGACGGGGGCTTGTTCGACGACCTGACCGGCGTACATGACGAGAACGGTCTGGGCGAACTCGGCGAGGACGGCTAGGTCGTGCGTGATGAGCAAGGCGGCCATGCCGAGCTGTTGTTGAAGGTGCCCCAGCAGCTCCAGAATCTGCGCCTGCGTGGTCACGTCGAGGGCTGTGGTGGGCTCATCTGCGATCAGCAGCTCCGGATTGCAGATCAGGGCGATCGCGATCATCACGCGCTGACGCATCCCCCCGGAGAGCTGGTGCGGCCATGCGTCGAGCTGGCGTCTCGCGTTCGGCAGACCCACCCGATCGAGCATCTCGGCCGCCCTGGCGCGGGCTTCCCGTCGGCTCAGCCGGTGATGGATGGTCAGCGCCTCGGTGACCTGGGCACCGATGGTGCACACGGGGTTGAGCGAGGTCATCGGCTCCTGGAACACCATCGAGACGCGACGGCCGCGCACCGCCCGCATCGAGCGTTCCGGCAGCGTGAGCAGGTCCTGTCCGTCGAACCGGATCGCACCGCGCAGCACGCGAGCGCCCGGCGAAGGGAGCAGGCGCAGGACCGACAATGCGACGGTGCTCTTTCCGCAGCCCGACTCGCCGACGAGTCCGACACGCTGCCCCTTCGCGACACGGAGGGACACGCCGTCGAGCGCGCGCAACGGACCGTCGTCGGTGTCATACGAGACGACGAGATCGTCCACGGACAGCAGCGGTTCGGTGTCGTGCATCGGATCGTGCGCCGGGGGACGATAGCGCATCTGCGCGAGGAATGTCGCGACGTGTCGTTGGGGTGGTCAACGGAGGTAGATCTCGAGGCGCGGGCCGCGGCCTCCGGCCAGCCCGAGGGAGAAGCTCGCGCCCACCGGATCGTGGGGCGCGGCGACCAGGGCGATGCCATGGTCATCCTCGCGACGCTCCTTCCAGCGCACGACCTCGCGTGTGACGTCGATGCGCAGAGGTCTTGCGGCCCAGTTGGATGCGAGCGCGTTGGCCTCGGGTTCGGCGAGGGCGGGCAGTCGATTCCACGAGGGCGTGGCGTTCCAGGGCTCCAGGATCCTGCTCACGGAGAGCGGCACGGGGGCAGGCCCCGGCGTGGCGCCCGAGCTCGGGTCGAGCACGAGGAACGCGGAGACCACTCGCGAGGATTCTCGCAGCGGAGAGTCGAAGTGCATCAGGAGACAGACCTGTCCGAGATCCGCGCGTCCCAGCGGGAGATCGGCCTCGTGCCACGGTTGGCTTCCCTTGGAGGTGACCACGGCCCACCGATCCGGGACCAGCTCGAGTCTGCGCGCAGCGGCCTCCGTGGGGATCTCGTTCTTCGGTCGGCACACGCCGGTGACGCAGAGGCGGTCGCTGCCGCAGGTCGCAGAGGTCGCGCACGCGGGGCGTTGGGGCGCGGCGCCGCATCCGCACAGGGCGACAGCGAGCAAGATGGATGTCGAAAGGACGACAGGCGCGCGCAGCATCGGTTCGCGTCCCAGCTTATCGCGTCTGTCGGGGCGGGGTGCAACCCCGAGCTGAGGGAAGCGTGTCGAGGGCGGCGCGCCGGCGGGACACCGCTCGCTGGATTCGCGCCCCGTGCTGTGCTACCCGCATCCGACTCGGGACGTGAAGACATGCAACCGCCTTCTGCTCAGCTGATCAAGGAGATCATCGTCCGGGAGCTCAACCTCCAGGACGTGCGCCCGGAGGACATCGACGAGCAAGCGCCGCTATTCGGCGAGGGGTTGGGTCTCGACTCCCTCGACGCGTTGCAGCTCGCGATGGCCATCGAGGAGAACTTCGGCATCAAGATCCCCGAAGGCGAGGAAGCCCGTCGGATCTTCCGCTCGGTGACGTCGATCACCGAGCACGTCGGTCGCTCGATGTCGGGATCGGAATGAGAATCTGGGCGACCGGGGTCGGCATCGTCTCCGCGGCAGCCACGGGCGCGTCTGCGACGATGGACGCTCTGTGCAACGGCTCCCGTGCTTTCTCGCAGGTGACCGCCTTCGACGTCTCGCGGCATCGCAGCAGGATCGCTGCGGTGATCACCGACCCCGCTTTCGACCCGCCGCGCGAGGCGCGTCCGGGGTGGTCTCGGACGGGAGCCCTCGGCCTCGCAGCGGCACGCGAGTGCCTACACAGCGCGCGTGTCGAGGCCGAGGACGACCCCGTGGATCTGGTGGTGGGCGGGACCACCGGGCCGATGCTCGAGACCGAAGCGCTGCTGGCCTTGCTGGCTGGCGGAGCGAGCGTTCCGCCCGCGCTCGCCCGCGCGGTTTCTCATCCTTTGCCCGATGCCACCGAGATGGTTCGCGAGGCTGCGTCGTTTCGTCGCGTGCGCACGATCAGCAGCGCGTGCTCCACCGGTCTCAACGCGATCCTCCTGGGAGCTCTGTGGCTGTTGTCGGGGCGCTCCGAGCGCGTGCTCGTGGGGGCATCCGACGCGCTGTGTCTGCTCACGTTCACGGGGTTCAGCGCACTGGGATCGCTCGACCCCCTGCCGTGCCGTCCATTCGATCGCACCCGGGCCGGGCTGACCCTCGGAGAGGGGGCGGCGTTCCTCCTGCTCGAGACCGAGCGGAGCGCGAAGCGAAGATGCGTCGAGCCTCTGGCGGAGCTGGGAGGATGGGCCGCAGCCGCCGAAGCCCACCACATCACCAATCCGGAGCCGAGCGGGGAGACGGCGGCCCGTGTGATGATGTCCGCGATTCGCGCGGCTGGTCTCAGGTCGTGCGACATCGACTACGTCAACGCGCACGGCACGGCCACGGCACTCAACGACCCCATGGAGATCCGCGCGCTGCGTTCGGTTCTCGGAGCCGAAATGGCGAGGATCTCGGTGTCCTCGAGCAAGGGGCAGATTGGCCACTGCCTCGGCGCCGCGGGCGCGATCGAAGCTGCCGTCACCGCGCTTGCGATCGCACAGGGACGCATCCCACCGACGGGCGGACTCACCGACGTCGATCCGGAGTGCGAGGCGATGCACGTGATCGGTCAGGCGAGGCGGAGCCCCGTCCGCGCGGCCATCACCAACTCGTTCGGATTCGGCGGGCTCGACTCGTGCGTGGTCTTCACCGCGCCGGGGAGCTTCCCGGAGCTGCGCTCCACGGGGCGGGCGACAGTCCGCGTCGCCGCGGGAAGCGTTCTCGGTCCGCGTGGGGCATGGAGTCTGGACGACGCGCATGAGCTGCTGAAGGTCTCGGATGGCGCGGAAGGGAC
>JAKLDZ010000243.1 GCA_022703255.1 Myxococcota bacterium
CCAGTTCACACCTGACCTGATGCCCTCAGACATCAACGGATTCGAACTGCTGGGCCGCGACGGGCAGGGGGCCTCGCCCGCGATGATCTTCCGCCAGGGGCCCGTCTTCGCCAACCTCGTGCTCGCCGACGAGATCAACCGCACACCGCCCAAGACGCAGGCCGCCTTGCTGCAAGCGATGCAGGAGCGACGCGTGACGGTGGGCACGACGACCCATCGCTTGCCGGATCCCTTCCAGGTTTTTGCGACGCGCAATCCGATCGAGCAGGAGGGTACGTATCCACTTCCTGAAGCGCAGCTCGATCGCTTCCTGCTGGAGATCCACGTCGAGTACCCTTCCGACGCGGAGGAGCGGGAGATTGCGCGAAGGACGACCTCGGGGAGGAACCCTTCGATCGAGCCGGTGCTCCAGGCCGACGAGGTGCGCAGGATCCAGGAGTTGGTCCCACGCATTCCGATCACCGACGAAGCGGTGGACCTCGCGGTGAGAGTCACGCGCGCGACCCGTCCGATGGGGCGAGGCGACGTGAAGGAGGTGTCCGAGTACGTGCGCTTCGGGGCCGGACCGCGTGGCAGCCAGTCGCTCGTGCTCACCGCCAAGGCGAGGGCAGCGGCCCGCGGCCAGGCCGCCGCGGATCTCGACGATGTTCGGGCCATGATCGTGCCCGCGCTGCGGCATCGGCTCGTGTTGAGCTATCGCGCGGAGTCGGACGGCGTGCGCGACGCAGACGTGCTCGAAGCGATCCGTGGTGCTCTGATCTGAGCGGGGAAGGGCAGCCACAAAAGCGAAACAGCCACCCGGAAGTGGCTGTATTCACAGTGGGGAAAGCTGCGGAGCGGGACACGGGACTCGAACCCGCGACTTCCAGCTTGGGAAGCTAGCGCTCTACCAACTGAGCTAGTCCCGCAGAATCGGGCGGTTTGTTACCCGCACAGCGCGGGGCTGTCAACCGGAATGAATGCGTCGAGGTGCGAGAGCGGAATCGAAGGGGTCAAGCAGCGGCGTAGGCAGGCATCCGACGCAGCACGCACTCGAGCAGCCTCCGGGTCACCTCGGCTCGCAGCTCGTCGTCCGCCCGCTCCCGGAGCCACAGCGCGTGGCGAAACGCCTGAAGTGCATCGTCGTGCTTCGACAACCGGACGAGCGCGTCACCCCAGCGTGTCCACAGGGCGGCGTTGCCTTCGTCGATCAAGCACGCCTGGCGCAACGCGCATGCTTCAGCTCGAACATCGCCGCGTCGTCGCGCCTTGTTGGCCCGCGCCACCGCCTCCGCCACCGGATCGGCGGAGTCGACGTGGAGCTTGCGGGCGAAGGGGCGGCGCATGATTTCCTCTCTCTCCTACGGACAACGTGCGAGGGCAAAGTTCCTTGGGGGATGATTCCAGCGGCCTCGCTGCATGCGAGCTCTGCCAGCCCCGTGCCAGCGTCCACGGACCGAGCAGACGCTGCGCGCCCGCACGATCCATCGGCACATCTCCGCAGGAATTCCGAGTGCGGTCGCAACCGGTCGAGGGCCTCCGACCGTGACGTTGCGATCATGCGGCCGTGCGAGCAGCAACGAGATGAAGCGATGACCCCGTACGGATCGTTACACTGTTGCGCCGTCGGCCATCCCGTCGTCGCCCCCCCCCGGCGGATACCGGTCCGCGATCGCAACGGCCTCAGCGTCGAACGTGGATGCGGGTGCCCAACCCGTTGGCAGGAACGCCGCTCACGCCCGACCATTCGTTGGGGAGTGCAGGTTCGGCCCAGTCGAAGACGCGCATCGCGTCGAGCGGTGACAGGTTCACGCAGCCGCCGCTCTTGGGCATGCCGAAGTCCTCGTGCCAGTACGCGCCGTGGATCGCGAACGGCATGCGGAAGTAGAGCGTGTAGGGCACGTCGGCGATCCAGTTCTTCTCCGGGAACTGCTTGTTCTCGGGGGTCATCGTCGTCTCGCGAACCTTGTACGTGACCCGATAGATTCCGACCGGCGTCCAACTCCCCTTGACGTGTTCCTCGTTGGTTTTCGCCGAACCGGGCGGAGGGCCGCCCGCTCCCGGCGACATCAGGGTGCTGAACACGGGCTTGTTGCCGACGAGCAGAGTGAGCGTCCCGCGCTCCAGCGAGACGTCGATCCACTTCTCGTCCGCTGCCACCGAGAGCGGCAACCGGTCCGGCATCTCGACGACCGAAGCGTCGGCCTGGCGCACGAACACGCCTTGCTCGCGCGTCTCGAGGAACACCTCGCTGCCGCGGGTCTCCTTGTGGCCGGTGAGCTGGATCCACGAGCGAGCAGGCCACGTGTCCGCGGTCTTCGCGATCGTGCCGTCGTCGGCGCGGCGGTAGCGGTCCTTTGGGGAGTGTCGGATCCAGGCGATGGGGAGCTTGACGTTTCCTTCGATGGCGACGCCGTGGAAGTCCGACGGGCGGAACGGGCGCATGCGGTCGGCGGGGACGAGGGTGAGGTCCGGGGAGGCGAGGAACACGCGGCCCTGGTGCTCGAAGGCCGTGCGGTAGGAGAGCATCTGGCCTTCGGGGATCTCCCAGCGCAAGAGGCCGGTGCGTTGGCCCGGCATTCGCGGCAGCTCCGCGCCGCCTGCGAAGTACGGGACGGAGTCGGTGCCGTCGATGGGGTTCCACCCGGCGAGCTCTTCGTGACCCGAACGAGGCCGGGTATTGCGTGGCAGCTTGTCGACAGGCCGCCATGCGCGCTCCACCTTGCGCTGCTGCTCCGCCGAGGGAAGCCGGCCGTACATGGGGGCGCCGGTCGAGTATGCGTAGCGGTAGGGCCAGGGGGAGGTGCGGTCCGGGGCCAGCGCTGCAAGGGCCTTGAACGGTTCGGAGTCGAGCGCGAGGGTCGTCGTCGAGTCATTGCAGACGAAGCCGCGCGGCTCGATCGCGAACCAACGGTTGGACGTGCAATCGGGGCCGCGGGTCGGCGCCTCGGAGCGCAGGGTGACGGATGTGCCTGGTCGGATGAAGCCGATCGGGCCGACTTTGCGTGACGGCTGGCCATAGATCCAGGTGATCCTGCCGACGGAGCCGATGCGGGGACGGGGAGGGGAAGCGGGAGGCGCGGAGTCGGTGCCGGCATCGGGGCTGGCAGCATCGGCACTTGGGAGAGCATCGGCGGTGGAGGGTCCGGCGTCGGCATCGACGGGAGTCTGAGGAGGCATCGACGCAGCAGGGGAAGGCGCGGGCGTCGGGGCGAAGGCGGGGGACGGGGCGCCTCGGTCAGCCGAGCAAGCAGACGACAAGGCGATGGCGAGGATCGGGAGGCGGCGGAGCATCGGAGGGGTCAGGGGATGAGGTAGGTGGCGTCGAACAGGGTGGGGCCCGGGCGTCGAACGACGCCGCGCCCCGGGTTGGCGGCGAGGTGCTCGAGGATGTGGAAGAGGGTTTCGGCGTCGTGCTGGGAGCCGAGATCGGCGGCGATCTGCTCGACGGTGAAGGCCTTGCCTTTGTTGTTCGCGAGGTGGGCGAGGAGGCGGGTCTGGAGAGAGATGACGACCCCGGCGGCTTTCTTGCCGGCCTCGACGCCGGGCTGGTGGTAGGCGTTGATTCCAGCGAGGGAGGCGTAGAAGCCGACGGCGCGCTCGTACAGGGCGATGAGGACGCCGAGGCTGCGCGGCGTGACGGCGTCGATGGTGATGGTCATCGACTCGCGGTCGTTGTCGAACAGGGCGTTGCGAGTTCCGAGGAAGAAGCCGAGGAGGTAGTCGCCGCTGGTGACGGAGGGCTCGACCTCGATGGAGGCGCCGCTGCGATCACTGAGCACGGAGATGAAGGTGACGAAGAAGTTGTTCACGCCTTCGCGCAGCTGCTGCACGTAGGCGTGCTGGTCGGTGGAGCCTTTGTTGCCGTAGACGGCGATGCCCTGGCGCACGACGTTGCCGGCGAGGTCGCGACCCTTGCCGAGGGACTCCATGACGAGCTGCTGCAGGTAGCGGGTGAGGAGCTCGAGGCGGTCTTTGTAGGGGAGCACGACCATGTCCCTGGGGACGGCGTGCATCCACATGAGGGCGAGGAGCATGGCGGGGTTGTGGAGCAGGTCGCGGGAGCGCGTGGCCTGATCGCAGTCGCGAGCGCCCGCGAGCAGGGCGTCGATGTCGAAGCCTTGGAGGGCCGCGGGCAGGAGTCCCACGACGCTGGTTTCGGAGGTGCGACCGCCGACCCAGTCCCACATGGGGAAGCGGTCGAGCCACCCCTCGGTCTCGGCCTGCTTGTCGAGAGCGGAGCCGCGTTGCGTGACGGCGGCGGCGTGCCTGGCGAAGTCGAGGCCGGCGTTTTGGAATGCGCGGCGTGCCTCGAGCATGCCGTTGCGCGTCTCCTTGGTGCCGCCGGACTTCGAGATGACGAGCACGAGCGTCTCGGCGAGACGAGCCTGACCGATCCGGGCGAGCACGCGGTCCATGCCGTCGGGATCGGTATTGTCGAAGAACGCGATGCTCATCGGGTCATTGGGGGACTGCAGCGCGGAGGCGACGAGCTGAGGGCCGAGGGCGGAGCCGCCGATGCCGACCACGAGCACGCGTCGGAAGCGGTCGGCGCCGTGGGGCGGGCGGATGCGTCCCTCGTGGACATCGGCGGTGAAGCGCTTGATCTGAGCGAGACAGTCCGTGATCTCGCGGCGGATGTCGTCGTTGGGGGCGAGCGCCGGGTTGCGCAGCCAGTAGTGGCCGACCTGTCGTTTCTCGTCGAGGTTGGCCACCGCTCCCTTCTCGAGCGCGTCCATCGCATCGAAAGCGCGTCGCGCGGGCTCCTCCATTTCCTCGAAGAACCGGGGGCCGAACTTCATGCGGCTGACGTCGAGCCAGAGCCCGATCGGTTCGTGTACGGCGAGGTGTTTGCGATAGCGATCCCACAGGAAGCGAGCGTCCATGGAGCGTTCCTCCGGTCGTTGGAGCCGAAGCCCGAGTCGTCGGACGGCGGCGCGCGGCAGTCAAGTGAGAGGGCGATCAGCCGTAGCGTCGACGGCGGTCTTCGATGCGGATGCGACGGTCGAGGCGTGGGGGGAGGCGGCCCTCTGGGGTATTGACGATGAGCTGTTCGAGCTTGGGGAAGGCGCCGAGGATTTCGGCGAGCTCATCGACTTCGAGGACGTTGTCGCGCAGGTCGAGGCGTCGCAGCAGGGGGAGTCGGACCGCGCCCCAGTCGAAGGCTTCGAGCTGGCAGCTGCAGGCGGAGAGGTCTTGGAGCTGGGGGATGGTTCGGGTGCGGAGCAGCTCGTGCAGGGGACGGATGGCGGAGCTGTCGCGGTTGTAGGAGACGTGCAGCTTACGGAGGCGGGGCAGGCAGGGGCTGACGCCGAGGGAGCGGATGGTATCGGCGCCGACCTCGCAGCGTGCGAGGCTGACGCTGGTCAGGGAGGTGCAGGCGGGATTCTGGAAGAGTTTGGACGCGTCGGCGAGCCCGGCGTTGTGCACGGTGAGGAACTTGAGCGCAGCGATGCGCTTGGAGGCGAAGTACCGGTCGAGCGACGTGAGCTCGGGGCTCGATCGGATCTCGAGCTGGCGCAGGGAGTCCACGAAGTCCCCGCGGGCCAGGCGCATGTCGATGGCGTCGGAGACCCCCCACACCTTGAGCACGCGGAGCTGTGCGGAGATGCGGGTGTCGAACACGACGTCGACGGCGTCGTCTTCGTCGCCGAACCCCACGAGCGCCACGGAGTCGAGCGACGCGAAGCGGGAGGTGGAGAACAGGGCGCGCAGGCCGGTGAGCCCCACGGAGCCCGGGATCCGCAGGGCGCGGATGTTGGACACGTTCTGGGTCTTGAGCAGGTTGAGCACGCCGTTGACGTCGAGGCCGCGCCGCAGGCGCACGTCGAGCTTCTTGTTCTTGACCTTGACTTCACTGGCCCAGGGCGCGAGGTCGCTCGGTGCAGTCATGATTTCTCCGCCTAGCATGATTGTGCTGCACGACAAAAGCATCTTCGTCGGCACGGGTGCCTCGTCGCGGACCGCTCCGCTCGGGGCCCGGGCGGCCCGGTCCTGCCCGGCGCGCTCGGGCGGGCTCGGTCGCTCGCGTTGACGATCCCGTCCTCGTCTGGTACGCGAGACGGGATTCCTCTGCAACAAGGAGCATGAGATGAGGCTTGGCTACTTGTCCGGGTTGGTCGGGTTGGGGCTGGTGGTCGCGGTGGGGTGCGGCAAGACGGACCAGGCCGAGAACGAGCCGCTCGAGGAGGAGAGCGGGACCATCGTGGAGCCGGGCAAGGAAGACAACTTCCTGTCGCAGAAGGCGAAGGAGTACCGGGTCGAGGGGGAGACGACGGTGACGATCGAGAGCTCGCTCGCGGGGGCGAGCGAGGAGCAGAAGATGGCTCGCGTCCGCGAGCTGATCCCGCTCAAGCAGATCGTCATCGGCTGGTTCCTCAACCAGTACCTGGTGACCAAGGAGGGGGATTCGAAGAACGCCGAGTACGGCGGTTTCGACGCCTTGACGAAGAACGGGGCGTACGAGGAGCTGAACATCGAGGCGGTGGACGCGACGACCTATCGGTTCACGTTTCGGCAGGAGTTCGGCGGCACGACGGACATCATGGGCAAGCTGCCGACCTCGCCCGAGACGGACGGCCGGCGGAGCTTCGAGCTCGCGGTGGGCAAGATCAGCAACCAGGACATGCAGCGACTCGAGACGAACGCGGAGTGGTATCGCGACGCTCCGTGGTCGGACTTCGATCCGTCGAAGGTCGATGCTTCGAAGATCGAGAAGCTCAAGCTGTACGTGAGCCCGGAGCAGCGGTCGATCGACGGATGGATCGACGTGAACCGTCTGTTTGCGGACGGGAAGGTGACGGTGGGGGTGCACTTCGGGTGGGACTACCACAGCGAGTACCACCTGAAGCACTCGCGCGAGGTGTACGACTGGATGGTGGGGCAGGGGTTCAAGTCCCCGGCGGCGTCCTATGATCAGTACACGCGCAGCTCCGGGCCGTTGACCCGGTCCTTCCGCGCCAACGGCAAGGACGTCCAGATCGAGGTTTCGCTGTACTGGGGCAAGCCGGGGACCGATGCGGATCCGGACACGGCATCGGGCGGCAAGGTCCTCGAGGACGACATGCGCGAGTCGTTTGCCAAGCGCGAGGTGATCATCTTCCAGGGGCACTCGGGGCCGTTCTACGGGTTCGCCCTGGCGAACTGGCGCAAGACCGACGAGGGCGATCTCGACGACTCCGAGGTGCCGTCGATGGAGATGCCTTCCGACGTGTACCAGGTCGTGATCGCGGAGGGGTGTGACACCTACGGTCTGGGCGAGGCGTTCCGTCTGAACCCGGCAAAGGCGGGGGCGAAGAACATCGACGTCGTCACGACGACGAGCTTCTCGAACGCGAGCACGTCGAACGGTGTGAAGGACAGCCTCAAGGCGCTGTTCGGGTCGGACGCGTCGGGCAGCCACAAGGCGATGACGTGGGGGGAGCTGCTGACGGACCTGGATTCGAACAGCTACTGGTTCAACACGATGTACGGCGTGCACGGGATCGACGACAACCCGCACGCGCATCCGTATGCGGCGACGGCGTCGCTCTGCCAGAAGTGCCAGGTGGACACGGACTGCGGGCCGTCGGGCAACAAGTGCACGAAGCTGCGCACGGGCTAGAAGTTCTGCACGTGGATGTGCACGGCGGACGACGGCTGTCCGGAGGGGTTCAAGTGCATGTCGGTGGCGACGGGCTCGTACATCACGTCGATGCAGTGCGCGCCCACGAACCAGACGTGCACGGTGCCGCCTCCGCCAGTGGCGGGGCCGGCGATCATCATCAACGAGGTCTTCGCCTCGCCGAAGACCAGTGGTGGGGACGCGAACGGCGACGGCACGATGAGCGCAGTGAACGACGAGTTCGTCGAGCTTGTGAACGTGTCGGGTAGCGATGTGGATCTGTCGGGGTGGAAGCTGTCGGACTCGGGGATGACGCGATTCGTGTTCCCGCAGGGGACGATTCTGCCTGCGGGCAAGGCGCTCGTGGTGTTTGGGGGTGGGGATCCGGCGAAGTACGGGGCGCTCGGTGGAGCGAAGGTGCTGGTGGCGTCGACCAGTCACCTTGGTTTGAACAACACGGGGGACTCGGTGCGGCTGACGGACTTGAAGGGCAACGAAGTGAACAAGATGTCCTTCGGGGCGGAAGGGGGAGCGGGCGTGGCGCTGGTGCGGAGCACGGACGGGGACCCCAAGGCTCCATTCGTGGCGCATCCTGGCAAGGCTCACTCTGCGGGCGTGAGGCAGGACGGATCGGCCTTCTGAGGCTTTCCCTCCCGCGCGTCTCCTCCTCTCTCCCTCGCCCCTGACCCCGGGGCACCTGTTCTCGGATTTCCCAATCCTGCGAGATTGACGGCCCGATCTGCGACAGCGTATCGTCGAAGATCGGAGATACCGATGTCCGCATACCTTCGCCGTTCCTTCGGGCTTGCAGTCGTTTCAACCCTTCTGCTCGGAGTCGCTGGATGCTCCGTGGACGCGACGGATCGCAGCGGCGATCCAGGGCGCGAACCCACCGGCACCGTCCAGGCACGGGCTGTCGGCCAAGGGGAACAATGCTCCGCAGACACGGACTGCACCGGCGTGTTGAAGTGCACCGACGGTGTCTGCTGCGAGGAGAGTTGCCCGAACGATCCGAACGACTGTCAGGCGTGCAACGTGACAGGATCGTTGGGGGTCTGCACGACGCTGGCGACGGGCACGGTGTGCCGAGCGAAGAACGGAGCCTGCGACATCGCGGAGACGTGTACGCAGGGGGTGGCGACGTGTCCGGCGGACGCGACGGAGGCGACGGGCACGGTCTGTCGTGTGAAGGACGGGGATTGCGACGTTGCGGAGATGTGCACGTCGGGCGACAAGACGTGTCCGGCGGACGGCTTCGCAGCGG
>JAKLDZ010000244.1 GCA_022703255.1 Myxococcota bacterium
TACAGGCCGTGCGACAGGATCGCCGGCAGCAGGCGCTGCGATCGCTGCGCAATCAGGCTCCAGACCACCCCTCCCGCCACCGCCGCCGCCATCACCAACGGGTTCGGCCCGGCTTCTGTTCGAAGCAGCCACACCGTCGGCGCCAACGACACGCCGTAGAGCACCGCCGTCATCCACCAGGCCCGACGGCTCCCCACCCGCTCTTCCAGGACCCGCAGCACGAGCCCTCTCCAGGCCAGCTCGTCACATGCCGCCACCATCAGGATCGCGATCCCCAGCAACGTGAGGTTGTCCTGGACCACCTTCGGATCGCCGAGCTGCAGGTACACCTTCACCAGCCACCCCTCGCGCGGGGTCCCCGACGGCGTGATCCAGACGCGCCCCGCCCAGGTCACCGCATACAGCATCAACGCCGAGCCGGCCCCCAGCGAGATGTCTCCCCAGCGCGGCTGCATGCGCTCGGCGATCGTTCCCTCGCGGTACATCCGCACCAGGGCGACGAGGGCAAGGGGGAGCTGCACGAGGCCGAGGGCGAGCCAGACCCAGGTCGACGACGCCCGCGACGGCGCATAGGCGAGCCAACCACCTGCCACGGACAGCAGGAACGCCACCGGTACGACCCACATCTTCTTCACGCCTCCGCCAGCAGGTCGCGCACGCGGTCCAGGATTCGATCCGCGAGCTCACCCTTGTCGAGCTCTCCGAGACGGTCCTCTCCGGTCGGCGTCACGAGCGCCGCGCGGTTCGTTGCCAGACCGATGGACTCCTGCGCCGCGTTGGCTACCACCAGGTCCACCCGCTTTCGCTCCAGCTTCTCCCGCGCGAGCCGCACCAGATCGTCGCCCTGCGCGGTTTCGAGCGCGAAGCCCACGAGCACCGGACGCCTGCCCGCGCGTGACGCTCCGAGCTGCGCGATGAGGTCGGGGTTGGGCTCGAGCTCGAGGGAGATGCGCTCGGCGCCGCGCTTGTGCTTGGTGGTGCTCGCGTGTGCCGGACGGTAGTCGGCGACGGCCGCGGCCATCACGACTGCGTCGGCACCCGAACCATCTGCGCCGAGCACGCCGTGCATCGCCGCCTGCATCTGCAGCGCACTCCGCACGTCCACTCGCTCCACCCCCGGAGGCGTCGGCAGCTCCACCGGACCGGCCACCAGCGTCACCTTCGCTCCGCGAAGCGCCGCCCGCTGCGCAATCGCAAACCCCATCCTCCCGCTCGACCGGTTGCCCACGAAGCGCACCGGATCGATGTCCTCCACCGTCGGCCCCGCCGTCACCAGCAAGCGCCGCCCCGCCAGATCCCTCGGCCCCAACAGCGACAGCGCTGCCGCTGCGATCTCCACGGGATCCGCCATCCGCCCCAACCCCACCTCGCCATTCGCCACCGGGCCCACTACCGGCCCCACGATCGTCGCTCGCCCGTCCTCCCTCAGCTGCCTCACGTTCCGCTGCGTGGCCGGGTGCGCGAACATCCGCGGATGCATCGCAGGCGCCACCACGATCGGCGCGCGCGAGCACAGCAGCAGCGCCGTCACCAGATCGTCCGCCCGCCCCTGCACCATCCGCGCGATCACGTCGGCCGTCGCCGGCGCCACCACCACGACATCCGCCTCGGTCGCGAGGTGGATGTGCAGCTCTCCCGGGAACGACGGATCCCACATGTCCTCGCGTGCGGGCTCGGCGCACAGGCCCGTGAAGGTGGCGCGTCCCACGAACTTCGCCCCCGACCGCGTCAGCACCGGCAACACCCGCACGCCTCGCGTCACCAGCGCCCGCACGATCTCCACGGCCTTGAACGCCGCGATGCTTCCGGTCACGCACAGAGCGACCGTCGGCCTGCGCACTCGATCCTTGTTCGGCTCGTTCATCGCTCCCTCTTGAACCACAGCGGCAGCGCAGCACACAGAGGTTTCTTCTCCATCGTCCCGAACGCGCGTGGAGCGCAGTGCGCTGCCCGCCCTCCGAGAGACCGGCGCCTCCGCCCGGGTTGCGACGCCCATCCCCCCGCGGTCCACAGGCCCGCCAGGCCCCAAGCCCGCGACCTCAGCCCGGTCTCGACGAGCCCTTCTTCTTCTTGCCCCCGTCCTTGGCGTCCTTCGCCTTCACGCCCTTGTCCTTGCCGTCCTTGTCCTTGCCGTCCTTCTTGCCCTCGGCCTTCGAAGCGTCCGCCTTCGCGTTGTCCCGATCCCCACCCTTCGCGCACCCTTCGGCGTCGTCTTCGCAGTCCTTCCCCCGCTCCGACTTGAACACGTGCATGCCCGCCTTCTCCATCCAGCCGCGCACGCCCGTCTTGCCCGGAATCCGACGCTCCAGGATGCCCGTGTTCGCGTCGTCGCCGGCCGCCGACGTCGTCCGGATCCCGGGCCCCTGCGTCATCGTCAGGTACTCGTCCGCCACGTATTCCGGGTGATTGTCGTCTTCCGCCTTCGACTCCCCCGACTCCCCCGTCCCCACCCGTACGATCTGCATCGTCGGCGGATAGGTGTCCGTGGACTTCTCCCGCACCGCGATCGCCCCGTCGCGCACGATGCGGTAGCGCTGGATCTTGAACCCCGGAATCCCCCGCTGCGACAGCACGCGCGTTCCCGAAGGCAGCTTCGGGTCGGGACGCTCCACCTCCTCGAAGGGAGCGACATCGAGGATCTTGCGCACGTAGGTGACCGTGAGCGTGCGCTTCGGTCCGAGGATCTCCGCTCGCACCACCCCCTCTCGCACCGTCTCGTGGAGCACCACCGGGAAGTCGAACGGGTTGCGGAACTTGAGCGTCGTGGTGGGATAGGCCACTGCCGCGTCGAGCCCCATCTTGATGTAGGAGCTGGGCCGCGTGTGGGGACGTCGCGAGACGATCTTCAGCCCCGCGAAGAAGGCCGCGCCGTGCAGCGTGCCGGCGATCTGGCAGGTCCCGCCCCCGGTCCCGTCCACCAGCTCCCCCTCCGCAATCACCGGCGCATCCTTGTACCCGTGCGCCTCGTCGCGCGGCCCGACCACCTCGTTGAAGTCGAACACCTCTCCCGGCATCACGATGTGCCCGTCGAGCTTGGAGGCCGCCAGACGCAAGTTGAAGGTGCGCAGCAGGTTCTTCTGCCCGCGCGCGTAGGGGGTTTCGAAGACGCCGAGCACCTGGTCGAAGTTGACGTTGCCGAGCTTGGAGGCGAGGAGCCTGGGAGCCGGGCGGGCCGCGATCGCCTCCACCTCGCTCTGCCCCGATCGGATCGCCTGCTCGATGCTCGCGAAGGTGGCGTACACGTCGAGCTCGATACCCGCCTGCTCGTCGAGCAGCTTGCGCGTCTCGAGATCCAGACGCGCATCGAGCGGGGGCTGGTCCGCGCGGTCCTTGAGCTGCATCAACGTGGGGATCGCCCGCTGCGGGTTGAGCACGATCGGAACGGGCAGGGGCACGGGCGCCTTGGGACGAGAGTCGGCGAGCGACCTGCGGGTGGGGCTTGCCGGATCGCGGGCGTCGGAGACCAGGCGGGCGAGGCGGACCTTTTCGATCTCCGCGCCCAGCGCCGCCCGCGGGACCTCGTGACGCTTGCCGTCGGGCGTCTTGACGACGATGGGGGAGGCGGCGTAGCGGCGCACGAGCTGGAGCGCCCTTTCGGCAGCCTCGGGACCGTCGGGCAGGGTCTCGCCGAGCAGCGTGAAGTGGGGCGAGGGGGCCTTGGGATCCACGCCGCCCGGGGCCCGGGGGATCAGCAGCCACGCGATCAGACTGCCGGCGAGCGCGAAGATCCCCGCCAGCGCAAGGGCGCGTGCGAGCTCGCTTCTCCAGGGCGGCAACGGGTTTCGCATGGCAGGGCACGGGCATAGCACACCACGCGCAGGGATCGACCACCCAGGCGCCGTGACGCTCGCGGTTGCGGCTGAACCCGCCGCCCGGCTTCCGCGCGCCAAAAATTCCTCTGTGCCCTCTGTGGGCTCCGTGGTTCATTCACGAGCCGTGATCCCCGAGCCCCTCCAGGCGAAGCTCGACAACCTCCCGCAACGTCCGGGCTGCTACGTCTTCAAGGATCAGGCGGGCCGCGTGCTGTACGTCGGCAAGGCCACCAGCCTGCGCTCTCGCGTGCGCTCCTACTTCCAGGAGTCGAGCAGCGACAATCGATCGTTCCTGCCGCTGCTGCGACGCAACGTCGCCGACCTCGAGACGGTCGTCACCGCTTCCGAGAAGGAAGCCACCATCCTCGAGGCTTCGCTCGTCAAGCAGCTCAAGCCCCGCTACAACGTCAAGCTCCGCGACGACAAGAGCTACCTGTCGCTGCGGCTCGACCTGCAGCACCCGTGGCCGCGACTCGAGCTGGTGCGTCGCCCGCAGCCCGACGGGGCGCGGTACTTCGGGCCGCATCACTCGGCGACGGCCGCGCGGCGGACGCTCAGCTTCATCAACAAGCACTTCCAGCTGCGCACGTGCACCGATCAGGAGCTGGGGTCGCGAAAGCGTCCGTGCCTGCAGTATCACATCAAGCGCTGCCCCGGGCCGTGCGTGATCGAGCAGGACGCCTCCGAGTACACGCGCAACGTGCAGGCGGTGGCGATGTTCCTCGACGGACGGCACGACGAGGTGCTGCGGCAGGTCGAGACGAGGATGAAGGAGGCGTCGGCCCGCATGGACTTCGAGCAGGCTGCGGTCCACCGCGATCAGCTCGTCGCGCTGCGCGCGGTGCGCGAAGGCCAGCGTGTGGTCGCGGTGAGCGACGTGGATCAGGACGTGATCGGGCTGCATCGGGACGGGGAGCTGTGCGAGGTGGCGGTGGTGTTCGTGAGGGCGGGGAGGGTGGTGGACACGACGACGTTCCCGATGCGGAAGGTGGAGGTGCCCGACGAGGAGCTGGTGGGAGCGTTGCTGAGCCAGTACTACGGAGAGGAGGGGCCCGCGGGGAACGCGATTCCCGACGAGATCCTGGTGCCGGTACTGCCGGAGAGCGCGGTGGGGGTGACCGACTGGCTGAGCGAGCGGCGTGGTCGTCGGGTCAAGCTGATCGCTCCGCAGCGGGGACCGAGGGTGCAGCTGCGCAAGATGGCCGACGACAACGCGCGGCACGGCTTCGACGAGAAGCGTCGATCGCGCGAGGACATGGCGGAGCGACTCGCGGACGTGCAGGCCCGGCTCCGGCTCCCTTCTCCGCCGCGCGTGCTCGAGTGCTGCGACATCTCGCACCTGGGCGGCGGAGATACGGTGGGGGGGCTGGTCCGGTTCACCGACGGGGAGCCGTCGAAGCAGGGGTATCGGACGTACCACGTGCGCAATGTTCGCGACGGGGACGACTACGCGGCGATCTACGAGGTGCTGGCGCGCAGGTTTCGTCGGGGGAGGGACGCGGCGGTCGCTGCCCAGGCTGCGGGGACGACGGCGGAGGGCTCGGAGGAGGTCGCAGATGATTCGCGGGACGAAGCATCTGGCGAGGCGGGCGGATGGCAGCTCCCGGACCTGTTCGTCGTGGATGGCGGTCGTGGGCAGCTGAGGGCGGCGTTGACGGCGGCCCGGGATCTGGGGCTGCACGAGCTGTCGATCGTGGCGCTGGCGAAGGAGCGGGAGACCGCGACGGGGGAGACGCTGACCGATCGGGTGTACCTGCCGGGGCAGAAGAACGGCATCCCGGTGCGTCCGCATACGGCGCTGGTGATTCTGGCGCGTGCGCGGGACGAGGCGCACCGGTTTGCGAACCGGGCTCGCGAGCGGCTCGGCAAGAACCGTCGGCTTCGGTCATCGCTCGACGAGGTCGAGGGGATCGGAGACGCGGGGCGAAGGCGTTTGCTGACGGCGTTCGACGGGGTGGAGGCGATCCGGGGTGCGAGCGACGAGCAGTTGCTTGCGGTGCCGGGGATCACGCGTCGGCACGTGGCGGCGCTGAGGCGGCACTTCGGGGAGGGCGGGGGCGGGGCAGGGGAGGCGCCCGCCGGATCGGGACAGTGAGGGGAGGAAAGGGGGCGGAGCGCCCGGAGGAATCGGGGGAAGTGGCGAAGTTGGCGAGGTATCCGGGGGCGGACGGTGTGGATCGGCAGGGGGGGAGGAGACAGGGGCTTCCCGAGGGGGACGGAAACGGCATAGGCTGGGGCTCAGGAAGGGAGAGCGAGGTGCGGGATGGACTTTGCACAGCAGCTCGGCAGGAGGATGCGTCGGGCGCGAATCGAGCGCGGCATCACGCAGGCGGATCTGGCGGCGAGCGCAGGGGTGGGGGCGAACTACATCCCGCGGCTGGAGCGGGGGGAGATGGTGCCGTCGGTGGAGGCGGCGTGGCGCATCGCGCGGGCGTTGGGGATCTCGCTCGACGCATTGTGCGGGCGCCCTGCGCGTCAGAACGGCGAGGAGCTGGCCGAGGTCGCGTCGCGACTGCAGAAGACCGACCTGGCGGCGATGCGTCGGGTGCTCGAGGCGTTGGAGGCGGTGGGCGCCCCGGCGCGCAAGCGTGCCCGGTGAGTTCCTGCGCTCGTTGTGCCCGGAAGGGTGCAAACCCCGATTGCGCTCCTGCCAACCCGGTTGGCACCCCCGTCCGCGCGAGGAGGCGTCGATCCCCCAGGTTCCTGAAGGCATCGGAATTGCCTTCGCATTGACATCGGCATCCCCCCAAACGTAATGTTCGCGCCGTCCAGGTTCGGCCTCTGCCACCAAGGAGCTCTTGTGATGAAACGTCTTGTTTCCCGCTCTGCCGCCGCCATCGTCGCCGCCGGAACGCTGGGTGTGCTCATGGTTGCCCCCGGCTGCCTCGATCGCCCTGTGGCTCCGCAGCAGCCGAACACGACCAAGGTCTCGACCCAGCTCTATCGCGCCACCAAGATCGACAAGATCGACCTGCTGTTCATGATCGACAACTCGGCCTCCATGGCCGACAAGCAGGACATCCTCGCAGCCGCGGTCCCCGACCTCGTCAACCGCCTCATCCAGCCGCGCTGCATCAACGCCCAGGCGGTCGAGGTTCCCGAAGAGTCCGGCAAGTGCCCCGTCGGTTCCAAGCGCGAGTTCGACCCGGTCAACAACATCCACATCGGCGTGCTCTCGTCGTCGATCGGCGGCCATGGCGCCGACTCGTGCTCCAACGTGCCGACCTCCGCGTACACCCCGCGCATGGAGGACATGTCGCACCTCATCACGCGCGACCTGCAGAACGGCACGGTGGCGACCTACGAGGGCAAGGGATTCCTCTTCTGGGATCCCAAGGGCAAGGGCGAGCCCCCTGGCGACGCCAGTGCCTCCGCGCTCGTCGACAAGTTCGTCAAGATCGTGCAGGGCACCGGGCAGGACGGCTGCGGCTTCGAAGCCATCCTCGAGGCCTGGTACCGATTCCTCGTCGACCCCGCGCCCTATGGCAGGGTCGTCGCGACCGACTGCAACACCGGGCAGCCTGTCGAGGGCGGCGCGTGCCGTGGCCCCGACGGGACCATCGACGACACGGTGCTCCAGCAGCGCAAGGACTTCCTGCGTCCCGACTCGCTGCTCGCGGTCGTCATGCTTGCCGACGAGAACGACTGCTCGGTCATCGACGGCGGCCAGAGCTTCCTCGCGGTGCAGGCCTACTCCGGCTCGCAGCCGTTCCACCTGCCGCGCGCCACGTCGGCGTGCAACGACGATCCGAACAGCGCGGAATGCAAGTCCTGCGGGCAGATCGATCCGTCGACCGACCCGCAGTGCGCCACGGGCTTCAACGAGCTCGACGACGCCCTGAACCTGCGTTGCTACCGCCAGAAGGAGCGCTTCGGCTTCGACTTCCTCTACCCGGTGCGTCGCTACGCCTACGGTCTCACGCAGAAGGCGTTCAAGCCGCAGCCCTACTGCGACAACGGCAACGATCCCCGCTGCAACGAGTGGGACGGGCTCGCGTTCCCCACGGGCGTGACCAATGGCGACCTCAACCCGGTGTTCTGCACCGAGTACGAGAAGAACCAGGACGGCACCGACAACCGCAAGGTCTGCAAGGCAGTGCTTCGTGACCCGAAGCTTGTCTTCCTCGCCGGCATCGTGGGCGTCCCCTGGCAGGACATCGCCAAGAACCCCAACGATCTCACGGAGGGCTACCGCCCCGCCGAAGAGCTCTCCTGGACCACGACCAACTACGACAACTACAACAAGGCCAAGCCCGAAGGCACGGCCGAGAAGAAGCCCGCCAACGGCGTCACCGACAAGGTCACCATCTGGCATCACATCGTCGGCGAGGTGGACATGAACCCCACGCTCAACGACGCCAACGGCGCCCCCCACTACAACAGCAACTTCCTGCAGCCGGACCAGAAGAAGTCCGGCATGGCGGTCGATCCGCTCATGGTCGAGTCGGTGGACCCCCGCTCCGGCACCAACCCCGCCACCGGGGCGGCCCTGGCCGACATGAGCGCGGGCACTCCGACGGCGAACCCGGTCAACGGTCACGAGTGGGACATCCAGCAGCGCAACGACCTGCAGTACGCCTGCGTCTTCAAGCTGCCCAAGGAGAAGGACTGCTCGGCCAACGCGGTGTCCTGCGACTGCTCGGAAGCCGACGGTCTCAACAACCCGCTGTGCCAGGCCGAATCGGGGAGCTACGGCAAGATCCAGTACCGCGCCAAGGCCTACCCGGGGCGCCGTCAGCTCGCGACCCTGCGCGGCGTCGAAGCCCTCAGCCAGGGCCAGGCGATCGCCGCATCCATCTGCCCCTCCAACACGGATGACACGGCTGCCGACGACTACGGCTACCGCCCCGCCATCGGCGCGATCATCGATCGTCTCCGCGCGGTCCTCGCAGGCACCTGCTGGGGCGAGCAGCTCAAGCCCTTCGAGAACGGCGAGGTGGAGTGCATCGTGCTCGAGGCCACCAAGTACCCCGAAGGCTCGACCACCTGCCTCCCGTGCAAGGGTGAGGAGGCCCGCGCAGA
>JAKLDZ010000245.1 GCA_022703255.1 Myxococcota bacterium
ATGCCGCCGCCGTTCGAAACCGGAGACAGCCTCCCGGAGGTTCCCCTCATGAAGTCCAGCTTCCGCCTCTTTGCGCTTCCCGCCCTGGTCCTCGCCGCCGCTTGCAGCTCCGGCTCGTCGACTCCCGAGGAGATCGCAACCGGCAGCGACGTCGTCGATCCCGTCGCCGAGGGCAAGGAGGACAACTACCTGTCTCCGACCTCGATGGAGTACCGGATCGGAGGCGAAGGGAAGCTGGATCTCGATGCCGCTGCGTGGGGAGAGAAGACCGACGCGGAGAAGGAAGCGCGAGCGCAGGAGCTGCTGGGGGACAAGTTCAAGGCGTATCTGCACTTCATCAACGTGTACGTGACGAACAAGGAGCACGAGGACTCCAACGCGGCATACGGCGGGTTCTCGGGCATGGTGCGCAAGTCGTCGCTGGGATCGCTGGTCGATCCCTCGGGCACGGACAAGCTGTCGTGGTCGTTCATGTGGGACGCCGAGATGGCGGGCCCGCGGGACATCATGAGCAAGCTTCCGATCGAGACCCGATCGAACGGCGAGCGGTACTTCGTGGTGCAGATGCCGAAGCTCACCGAGCAGCAGCTCTCCTACTCGAGCTATCCCAAGGACTTCAACCCGGCCACCTACGAGGGCGAGATCGAGGAGCTCGAGGTATCCATCACGCCGATTCCGGCGTCGGCCGATGCCTGGCCCGAGTACGCGCAGATGCTCGAGGACGGCAAGCTCGACATGCTGGTCCTGGTCGGCGGCGACTACAACGAAGAGCGCTACGATCTGAAGGCCGCCGAGGAGATCTTCAACTGGCTGAAGAAGGCGGGGTACCAGCACCCGGCGGCGACCTACAAGGAGCTGACCCTCGAGTCGCCCCCCTTCACCAGGAAGATGAAGGCCAACGGCAAGGACGTCGCGATCGAGATCTCCTTCCTGCATCCCGACATCGTGGAGGACGGCAAGCTCGACAGCCTGCGGGCGAAGATTGTCGAGGCCTACGAGTCGATGGACGTGCTGATCTACGACGGCCACGCGGGCGAGGACCCGAGCTACTCGGGCGTCGTCTACCACTACAACCCGCGCCACGCGATCTCCGCCAACGATCTCGCCGCCCTCAAGCTGCCGTCCAAGTACCAGCTCTTCCTGTTCAACGGCTGCAAGACCTACGCGGGCTATCCCGATGCGCTCTACAGCTCCCCCAACAAGACCACGAAGAACCTGGATCTCATCTCGACCGTCAACTTCAGCTGGCTGACCATGCAGCCCTTCACGACGTCGGGATTCATCAACGAGCTCACCGCGCAGTCCGGCGGCACGCACGATCCCCACACGTTCATGGAGATCCTCTCGCAGATCAACAAGAGCAGCAACTACAACGTCTACTACGGCGTGCACGGGATCGACGACAACCCGCACGGCAATCCGTACATGAGCGGCGATCTGCTCTGCAAGTCGTGCACGTCCGACGCTGCCTGCGGTGGCGCGGGCAACCGCTGCATCCGCTTCTCCACCGGGATGGCGTGCGGTGGCGAGTGCACGGCCGACGACGGCTGCCCGACCGGCTACACGTGCCGCAAGATCGCTTCCGGGAGCCAGATCGTCGGCTCGCAGTGCATGCCGAAGAACCTGCAGTGCTCCCAGTAGGACGCCCGGTCATTGAGCCCGGCAAACGACGCCGATCCCACCCGTGAGAGCGGGATGGCCGACGACGCGAAGCGCGACGGGCGCGCTCTCGCAGCGGTCAACCTCGGCCTCGGCGCCAATGTCGTCCTCGCCGCTCTCAAGACCTCCATCGGAATCGTCGGCCACAGCCCCGCTCTCCTCGCCGACGGCATCAACTCGGTCTCCGATGTCGTCTACTACGTGATCGTGCGTGTGTTCATGCGGCTCGCCAACGAGCCCGCCGACGAAGAACACCCCTACGGCCACCGCCAGATGGAGAGCATCGCAGCGCTGGTCGTGGGCGCCTTCGTCCTGACCACCGCCATCGCCATCTTCTGGGATGCGGTCAATCGCGTCTACGACCAGCTCCTCGGACTCCGTGACCTCGCCGGCGCTTCGGTAGCCGCCCTCTGGGTCGCGCTCGCGACCATCGCGCTCAAGATCGCGCTGACCCTCGTCACCGGACGCATCGGACGTCAAACCTCCAACCCCGCGGTGCTCGCCCTCGCGTATGACCACCGCAACGACATCTTCGCCGCCACCGCGGCTTGCATCGGGATCGTCGTCGGCCGCGCCGGCTATGCCTGGGTCGACCCCCTCGCCGGCGCCATCGTCGCCATCGTCATCTTCCGCACCGGAATCCAGATCATCCGCCAGTCCTCCGGCGAGCTCATGGACGTCGTCCCCAGCTCCATGCTCCGCGACCAGATCACCGAAAGCCTCCGCTCCGTCGACGGTGTCCTCGCCGTCGAGGAAGTCCTCGCTCACCGCTTCGGCCCCTACTTCGTGATCAACGTGACGATCGGCGTCGACGGCGCGCTGCCCGTGTCGGACGGGGACCGCATCGCGACGGAGGTGGAGGAGCGTTTGCAGCAGGAAATCCAGGGTGTCATGCGAGTCCACGTGCACTATCACCCGGTGAGCTCCGCGACGCGCCAGGCCGCGGGGTGAGTCACGGCACCAAGGACTTCGGCACCTGAAGGAGGCCTCCTGCGCTCGAAACCATGAGGTTCTCTCCGCTCGTCACCGTGTCGGAGAGGGAAATCCCCGAGCGATCGACGACGAGCGCTTCGGGGAACGAGCTCTGCGAGGCGATAGAGAGACGGGCCAGCCCCTCACGCACCACGCCGTCCTCGAACCCCACCCACGATGTCGCGAACCACAGGTGGGTCGAGTCCGCCGACAGCCCGCGACATGACCGGGAGTCGTCGAACACGAGCTTGTCGAAGGCCTTCGCGCTCCCAGACTTCGCTCGCCTCAGGAGCGCGCAGCCCGCAAGACCCCGTGGATCCTCGAGCACCGCGGTCGATGCCGCTACGTAGATGTCTCCGCCCACGATGGCGAGACCGGTCGGGTAGCTGCTCACGTCGAGCGTCGCTACCACCGTCGGCTCGGTCGCAGGCATCCCCGCATCGTCGAGCGCTCCAGGCGCGTACTTCACAAGGTTCGCTCCGGCGTACTTGCCTGTCGTGGAGACACTCTCGAACCAGTAAAGGTCCCCCCCGTCGGCGACCATCGCGTTGAGCATCCCATTCGCGATCAGCGGACGCCCCTGCAATACCGACGTCAGAAATGTCGGCTCGCCGGCATCATCCCCTGAGGCGGTCGCGTCGAAGGGGCAGGCGGCGAGATCGGAGCCGCCTGACGGCACGACGCATTCGATCCTCCACGACCGGAAGTCGAAGGAGCAGGTCCCAGCCTGCGAATGGAAGACGAAGATGCGGTCTCCGGAAGCGGCGATCGCGGCGGGGATGCCGTTCGTGTTCGACGGCGAGCACAGAGTCCGGGGCTCGTCGTCGCCGGGACTCCATCGGCTGATCGAGGAGCTGTAGTTGACGCTGTCGAGCCAGAAGAGAGCGTCGCCTTTCGCGAGCAAGCGAGGCTCGGAATCGGAGTAGTCGTATTCCGTGGCGGAGCGCTTCCAGATCACGGCCCAGGGCTCGGCGAGCGTCTTTTTGAGGATCAGACGGCTGCGGATCGTGGCGCCGTTGTTCTCGCTGCGAGCGGACGCCACGGCGTAGATCGTCGAGCCATCCACGACGACGTGGCCTGCGTGATCGAGGTTCATGCCCTCGGGAAGCTGCAGGAGGCTGGTGACGGAAGGGGTGGAAGCCGGTGCGCCAGGATCCGGGGTCTCGCCCCACCCGGTGCACCCCCAGGCGAGAGCGATCGCAGCGGCGACGGCGGTCGTGGCGTATGCGCGGTGTGCAAGTGTCATGTCCGTGTCTCCGCCCGCTAGAACGTGTAACCGACGCGCAATCCGAAGGTCACCTGAGCACCGAGGGTCACCCCTTCGTCCTCGTCCGAGCCGCACTCCGCGCCGGCGGGACATTCGTACTGGTCGTTGGTCCACGACGCACCCTCGTCGCGACCCGAGGCTTTGACGTCCTCACCCAGCAATCCGGCTGCACGAACGAAGGGACCTGCGAAGAGCCCTCCGACGGGTTTGAAGTCGACGCCAAGCTGAGCGCCGAGGGAGGCCGAGGGGCCGCCGTCCTTCCCGTCACCGTACTGCCCGGTGAGCGGGTCGAAGCTCTCGAACTTGCGGACCGAGTACTGCCCTCCGATGTCGAACCCCATCCAGGGATCGACCCGGAGCGAGGGGAGCATGTGGAACAACACTTGGAATCCGGCGGCGTAGTGCTGGCAGCTCGTGTACGCGTAGCGCAGCTGCAGGTCACCGGGCGACTCCGCCTCGGGTCCGTGACGGTTCACGCCGCAGGAGCTCCCGCGATTGTAGCCGGCGTGCTGGAAGAAGACCCCGAGAGACACGGTCTTGCTGCGACGGCTGCCGACTTCGATTCCGAAGGGAACGAACCCGGCATTCTCCGCGTCCGACGAGCCTCCCACCGGCAGGAGCAGGCCGTAGCCGCCGCGCAGGCCGAGCTCGAACCGTGCGGGGACCGGCTTCTCCACCGGGACCTTCGGCCCCGGTTCCTGCTGCGTCGGCAGCTTCACCAGCGGCACCTCCACCACCCGGTTCTCCGCGTCCTGGATGACTACCTCCGACTGATGAGGAATCATCCCGTCCTGCTCGACGCGCAGCGTGTGGCCGCGACTGGGAAGCGTTCCCGTCCACGTCCCCCTTCCCACCTCGTTGCCGTCGATGAGGATCCTCGCCCCCGGATTCGCTCGCACCGTCAGCTTGCCCTCGTGGACCTCCTTGACGAGCTGCACCTCGTGCGTGAGCTCCTTGCTCCCTCCGACTCCGATCGAGGCCTGGTAGGTCACGAAGCCCGTCTTCTCCACCCGAAGCTTCCGCGTCCCGAGATCCACGATTACCGGCGCCGGCAGCGGTGACAGCCCCACCGCCTCGTCGTCGACGAACACCGTCGCCCCCGGCTCCTGCACCGTCACCGTCAGCGCCGCCGTAAACGCCTCCACCGTGGAAATGAGCTCACGAGCCTCCGCGCGATCCTGATCGGTGATGAGCGGTCCGCCTTCCGCCACGTAGCGCCGCACCAGCGCGAGCACGCGCGCGTAGTGGCGCAGGTTCTTCTCGCACGCTCCCATGTTCCACAGCAGACGAGCGTCGTGCGACTGCTCGTGGGCCGCCGCGAACTTCACGAGCGCTCCGGCGTAGTCCCCGTCGGCGTACAGGATCTTCCCGGCCTCGTAGTCGTTCTTCGCTTGTCCCGTCAGGCTCTGCGCGAGCGGCGGAGGCGAAGCTTCGGCAGTCGCCGCAGGCTTCGTCTTGGGCTTGTCCTTCCCTTGCACGAGGGGGGCGCAGAGCGCCGCCGAAAGCAAGACCGCCGAACCCAACGCGTGACGCAAACGCTCTTGTTTCCCCTGCATTGCTGCTCACTTGAGGTGGATGTTCAACTTGCCCGTCGAGGTCGTGACCGGTGGTGGCGCAGTCGGTGGCGCAGTCGTTGTCGCCGTTGCCTGCGCGGTCGGTGTCGTCGCGGCAGGCGTGGTCCCGGGGGGCGCGGACGTCGCCGTGGAGCTCGCCGACGGCTTCGGGGTGCGCGGCGGCGTGCGACTATCGGTCCTCGCGACGTCTCTGGGCGGCACCGGGGCCGAGGCGGAGTCGACGCGCGCAGCGCTCTGCGCGCTCGCCGGTACGGTCGAAGCCGTCGGCTCGACCCCGATCGACGGGAGCGGCGCTTCCGATGCGCTCGAGACCAGCGGAGCCGCCGGTTGCGACGCGTCGGGGCGTCCCCGCAACACGAAGGCAAGCGCCACGGCGATCACGAGCGCTGCGCCGACCGACACGCCCGCGATGAGCGCGGGTCTGGCGCGCGAACCTCGCTGCGTGACCGTCCCCCACGCGACCCCGGTGGAACCCGCACGGGGTTCGGAGACGGCAACGGCCAACGCCGGGCCAGCAGGCTCAGGCGCCGCACGTACGGGCAAGCCCGCCGCCACTAGGGTGGCCCGCGCGCGTTCCGCGCTGGTCGTGGCCGACGGCGGTCCGAACGGGGCGATGGCTGCCGCGAGCTCCGCAACGTTCGGGAATCGCTCCGCCGGGTTCTTCTTCAGACAGGTCTCGATCGCCGCCACGACCTGGGGAGGGACGTCGGTGCGAGCCGACGCGATGGGCATGGGCTCCTCCATCAGCACCTTCGCGCACAGCTCGGGCATCGCCTCAGCCATGAAGGGCACATGGCCCGCGAGGGCCTCGTAGAGGATCACGCCGATGGCCCAGATATCCGCTCTCGTATCGACGTTGCGCGAGGAGCGCATCTGCTCGGGCGACATGTAGAGGGGCGAGCCCATCACCGCCGACGTCGTCGTGAGCGACATCTCGGAGCCGCTTTCCCGTCCTGTCGGCAGTGTCTTGGAGATGCCGAAGTCCAGCACCTTCACGGTCGTGCCGCCATCGCGCCGACGCGACAGGAACAGGTTTGCCGGCTTGAGATCGCGGTGAACGATTCCCGCCGCGTGCGCGTCGGCGATCGCCTCGCACGCCTCGAGCACCCAGCCCACGGCTCGTGTCACCGGCAGCGGCCCCTGGTGCTCGATCTCGTGGGCGAGATCACTCCCCTCGAGGAACTCCATCACCATGTAGGGCGTGCCGTCGTCGAGCTGCGACACGTCCATCACGCGCACGATGTGCTCGCCCTGCACCTTGGCGGCTGCGCGAGCTTCGCGCGCGAAACGCGCCACGACCTCGGGGTTGGCAGCGGCCATCGGAAGCAGGAACTTGATGGCGACTGGCTGATCGAGCTGGAGGTGCGTGGCCTGCACGACGACGCCCATTCCCCCCGCGCCGATCACGCGCTCCACGCGGTACTTGCCCGCGAGGACCTGTCCTTCTTGCACGGGCACGCAGTTGGATGTCGTCATGGTGGCTCCGCCGCGCGCCCGAAAAGACCGCGCGACCAGGCCCATGATATCCGCGGAAGGATCGGTCGTCACCCGTCACCGGGGCGCTCGATGGGCTCTGCCTGCGCCTTCGGGCGGTTGGGAGGGGTTGCCCCGATCGGGGCGGGAGTGAGACGAGCGTGGAGAAATCAGAAGAGAACGGTTGCGGCGAGGCTGATCGGCACGACGTACTTCGTCTCGGATTCGCTCGTCGCCGCGCTGTAGTCCGGGGTGCCGTTCGGCGACATGGGAACGACGTTCCGCGTGCTTTCGATTCCGTAGGTCGGGATATTGGCCCGCAGGCCGATGTTCAGATGGGTCTTGTGCGTGCGAAGGACCTCGACACCCGTCTCGAAGTACGCGCTCATTCCGGAATCGTCGCCGTCGAATTCGTCCACCTGCGCCGAGATTCCCGACCAGGAAAGACCAGCACCGAAGAAGGGCGTGATGTCGTCGAGCGACGTGAAGTAGCGTGCGCCCACCGACAACGACGCGAACGTTCCCTCTCGCCGATCGCTCCGCTCGCTCGGGTAGTAGTCGTAGCTTCCCTGCGAGCGCGACCCTACGCGCAAGTCTCCGCCGATCGCCCAGCGCGCGGTCTCGTGGTAGAGGGCGAGATCGATTCCGGGGGCGATCAACGCGTGCGCTCCGGGGAACGCCGTGCCCACGACACCGAGTCCGAAGTGGGTCTTGCCGTACTTCTTCTTCTGCACGCGCGCTTCCTCCCCCACGATGTTGTCCACACGCTGGGTTCCCTCGATTGGAGTGCGCGCCACCAGGGACTCGGCAAGCCGCGGGGCGGCGGGAAACACCTCTTCGATGCGCGACAGCCGGAGCGATCTCCTGTCGGAGATTCGGCCTCCGGAGTCGATCTCCACGAGACTCAGAATCGCGATGTTTCCCAGCCGCTGGATCTCGACGAGGTAGCTTGCCTGGGCGCCACGGGAGAGACGACGGACCTCGGAGCACACGACATCGGACACGGTGATCGAATCGGATTCGGTGAGGCCGCTGTGGTTGCCCAAGGAGCAGGACCCCGGAGACGCGGCGGCCCGCGATGCGGGCGGAGGCGTCGGCGCGACAGCCGGCGCGGGGGCGGGCAATGGCGCGGGAGAGGGCGACGGAGCGACCTGGGTCGTCGCGGCCTCGGTCGAATCGGGGAGGGGAGCGACAGGCTGGGTCTGAGCCAGGGCGACGGCGCTGGTGGACATCAGGATGGCGAACGCATGGAAGCAGGCGAGTGGACGCATGATGAGACTCCTTGATGGCGACGAGCCCGACGAGTCCTCGGGGAGGGAATCGGCGTCGTCTGCGCTCGAGAAGCTCTTTTGCAGCGGTCGTGCCACCTGCCGCAACGGGCGACAATTCGCAGAAAGTCCCGGGCAAAGCGGGCTGTGCCGCGGAGTCACGCCAGGGGGCGTGGTCGCAGCGGCTCACCGCTCGGGGGGGCGGCGCGCGGAGGGTGTAGTCGGATTGCTTCAGGTGCGTGAGCGGAGCGCTACGTCCTCGCACGAGGCCCTCGTGCGACGGTCGCGGCGAGGCCGCACGGAGCGTCGGGCTGGAAGCAGATTCCCAGCGTCAAGTGCCTGGGACTGTCCCCTCGTGCGTGAGCGCCACTCGTGCGATGGGAGGATGGGTGTCGGGCACTCCATCGCCTCCTGGTGCTGCGCAGGGGCGCGCGTCAGGAGCCGCATTTCGAGGGCGTGCTGAATGGAATAAAAAAGCGCGCGAAGGAAGCGTCGGGGAGGGGGAGGGGGGGGAGGTCGACACACCGCTTCGCGCGCAATGCAACTGTGCCCCGCATCTGCATGGGAGTCAAGATAACGGTGTAGGAGGAGGAGTGGAGACGCGGATGTCCG
>JAKLDZ010000246.1 GCA_022703255.1 Myxococcota bacterium
AGCGCGACGTCATCTCTCGGTCGCATGTCTGTGGCCATTCTCCCCAGCTGCCCACAGACATGCGACCGAGAGATGACGTCGCGCTACCTCGGGCAGCCCACTTCATTCGCCCGCGATCCCGAAGGCCGCAAGATCGAGTTCCAGCAGTTCCTGCATAGTGTGCCGCCAATCACCAGCTAGGCGCCGCGCACATCGCAGACCATCGAGTGCCTCGCTCAGCGGCGGGCGACGTAGAGAACCGACAGGTACGGGCGTTCGATCGTGCCTCCGCGGTCGCGTACGAGCGCCTCGATGCGACCCGCAAGGCGCGCGCGCACGTCCGACGGAAGCGCGAGGTGGTCTGAGTACGTCTGGATGAGCTTCGCGTACCGCGCCGCCGTACACGTGAGCGCCCACGGATAGCGGCGGACGGCCACATCGCTGAATAGGCCTGAGGCTTCGAGCTCGTCGATCGGGCGCTGGATGACCACCTCGAGATCCTCATGCCCCGCATCGGCCAGATCGGGCGCCTCGTCGCGGTAGATCTCGTCGAGCGCGGCGCGTAGATCCGCAGGGAAGCCCGGAGACCGGTTCCAGAAGAGGGCGAGTGAGCCCCCGGGACGCAACGCGGCCGCCGACTTCGTGTACTTCACGTCGGGCGAGACCCAGTGGAAGGCCGAAGCGGAGACAACAAGGTCGAACCCCTCGCGCTCGAGCGGCCAGTCCTCGAACGAGACCGTCTCGACCCTCACGTTCCGGAATGCGCGGCACTTCCCGCGCGCCCGCGCCGCCATTTCGGGCCCGATCTCGACCGCCGTGATCGCATAACCGCGCCGCGCCAACTCGACCGTGGCGATACCCGGCCCGCAGCCCACTTCAAGGACTCGCCCACCTTCGGGTATCCCCGACAGCGCGACAAGGTCCTCGTAGAGCTTCACGGGGTACCCCGGCCGAACCTCGTCGTAGAGGTCGGCCACGCGGTCGAACGAGTTACGAAGACTTAAGTCGCGAGGCATGGCGGGATCGTAGGCAAGTTTCGTCTGCCATGCCAGGTCCTCGAACCGACCTTGTCGAGACCCCAAGACCCTGCTACACTGCGCCCATCTCTGGGCAACTCCGCTCAGGCGGCTTCGAAAGGAGGCGTGAAGACTATGAGAACTGCGAATGCTCACCTTGTCTTTGCTGCCTCCTGGCGAGCGATCTAGGGGCTCTCTCGAGCCCATCTCTCTAGCTCTACAGGACTCGTCTCGAGTCTCCTTGTCTCTTTCCAGGTGGCAGTCATCCCGGAATCGGTTCTTGGTCACTCAAGATTCGTGGGAGGAAGCCATTTCAGATCGAGAAGAAGTCCGTAGTCCGCGGTCCGCAGTCCATGGTCAGACTGCTGAGGCCGCAGTGCACGAAATGAGACGTGAGGAAGAGGCGGGCGGCTGTCGCGGGGGCCTGGGCCGCACCGATGGACGGCTGGGCAGAACGACCAACTCCTTGGATGTCGATCTGCAGGTGGGTTGGGGAAGCGACTGGCCGGATGTTGATACGGCAGACGGCACCGCTCTTCAGGGTGTTCGACCGGAAGAGCGGAGTCCAGGCCGGGCGTGGAAGAGAGAGGGGAAGCTCGACCGAGAGCACAAGCCAGACGGCGGGCGGCGGCCGACGGTGCAGCGAGCACGGCCGGACGACGTGGGGCTCCTGACGAGCGACGAGGTCGCGTTCCTCGACGAGGGGCCGAAGGATCCGCTCGAGCTGTTCGCGGATTCGGGCTACATCACTGATGTCGTGAACGAGGTCAAGAGCGGGAAGGAAGCGACGGTCTACTGCTGTCGCGCACACCCGTCGACGGGTCGCGAACTGGTCGCCGCCAAGGTCTACGCGATCGGAATCGCCGCGCACTATCGCATGAGCAAGCTCTACGCCGACGGGCGCTTCCGCGTCTACAAGCCGGATTCGCGCCAGGAACGCGCGATCAAGTCGGGCAAGCATCGCGGCAAGGAGATGGTCTTCGCCGACTGGGTTGGGCAGGAGTACGCCAATCTCTGTGCCTTCCACGCGGCGGGCGCGGATGTGCCGGCGCCGATCGCGCACTGCGGCTCGGGGATCCTCATGGAGTACGTCGGGGACGCGTCACGACCGGCGCCGACGCTCGTGGGCGCAACGCTCTCGGCGCCGGAGGCCCAACGCCTCTTCGACCAGGCAATGCGCAACATCACGATCTTCCTGGCCAAGGACCGCGTCCACGGAGACTTGTCTCCTTACAACATCCTGCTCTGGCAGGACCGGCTCGTGATCATCGACTTGCCGCAGGTCGTGCACGCACGCTGGAACGACGAGGCGTTCAACGTGCTCAAACGCGACATCGAGAACGTTCTCGAGTTCTTCAGCCGGCGTGGCGTGAAGGCCTCGGCGACGGAGCTGGCAATCGATCTGTGGAAGAGGTATCGGAGAAGCGAATTGGGCTGCTGACCCGGAAGGTCAGGCTAGGGCGCAACCGCCGCGGCTGCACAGGAAGCCGGCGCGGCCGCTTGGCGATTCCGCTGCTCGGGAAGGCTCGTCAGCGACTGCGCGGCAGGCGGCAAGGCGCGGGCGGGGCGCGCTAGACGCCTTCGCTCGAGGGAAGCGTCAGATCTCCGCCCGCCAGCCGAAGGTGATCTGCGTCACACCTGGGAGGGTGTATGTCACGCCAAGCGAGAGCTCCAGCCCTGGAGCTGCGGGCCACTCAAGCCCGAGTTCGACTTCACCGATGCTGAAGAGGCCAGCGCCTCCGAAAAACAGCGCCATGCTGCCTTCTCCCGTCTCGCCGCAGCAGCCGGCGATGTCCCAGACGATGCCCAGGAGCGCCCAGTACGGCTCCTGCACGAGCTCGATTGCTGGAGGATCGAGTTCCCAGAGCCCGCGGACGCGCACGTTGTCTACCTCGTAGGCGAGTCCGATCGCGTAGAGCGAGATTCCGGAGAGAGTCCGCGTCGCCTCATCCCACACGAGGCCGGCGTAGAGGTTGAAGCACTCTGGGCTCTCAAGCGAGACCGAGGGCACGACCTGCGCCCTCTTCTCGTCTACCGCGTACTGCACCTGAGCGCCCAACGTGATCCCTACCGGCAACCCGCCTACGTTTCCAGCAGCAAGAACGAGCTCGGAGAACCCCGTCGCAAGGAACGTGATCGTCGCGTCCACCTCAGCACAACCGAAGGAGAAGGCGAAGTCCGCCGCAGCGTACGTGAAACGGAGGGCGCAGCTCTGCGTCTGGACCTCTCCGAACGCGTCGACGTTCAGCCCGAGCGTGATGGAGTCGAGGACCGTCTGCTCGACCGGCGCGAGCTTGGTTGTGGCCCCGAAGCCGCCGCCCTGGCGCACGAGGTCGAACGCCAAGCGGAGCGCGCTCGTCTCAAGCGTCACGCCTGCCGTGCTGCCACCCAGCTCGGCTGTCACCGGATCGAAGCGGAGAGATGCGGCGACGTCAACCGCGGCGCCGGCGAGCACGCCGGATCCCGCAACCTCGGCCACCACGTCATCCAAGCTGCCTGCGTCGAAGCAGAGGGCGAGGGAGACCGACGCGCCCTGTTCTTCGTACGAGATGGCGAGCGACGCATCGAGCGTGAACGTGAGAGCCGACACGTCGCAGCCGACGGCCCCACTACCGACGACGCCGAGGGTCCCGCCGCCACAAGCCGCGGAAGCCAGGGAGAGCGCAAAGGCGACGAGGAACGTGCGCCTCATGTCGGCACCTACCCTCCCGCCCGTGCCCGCGGCAGGACGATGTCGTCGGGGATTCGCAAGTACACCGTCGCTCGAGCTTGGGCGCCGTGCTCATCCTCCACCTCGTAGTCAAACGAGATCGTCTCTCCCTCGAGCCCGTCGCAGCCTACGGCCGCGTAGTAGATCGCGTTCGGGTCCGAACCGCTCGGCATCGCCTCCCCGCACGGCGGCGATCCGATCGAGATGAGCGTCAGCGCGTCACCGTCTGGATCCTCGTCGTTGGCCAAGACGCGAACGACGATCCACCAGGTCGTCATGTCAGCCGGGGCGTCGTCGCGCGCGACCGGCGCCCGGTTCTCGGCTTCGCGGGTCACAGTCACGGTGAACGAGTCCGTGACCACGACGCCGCAGGCGTCGGTCGCCGTCACGCCCACCGTCGTGACGCCGAGGTCGAAGAACGAACCCGATTCGGGTTCGCACGTGACCGCAACCGGCGGACAGCCTCCCGTGGTTTCGACAAGGAACATCACCCAGTCACCGTCGTCGCGCGGAGTCGTCAGGTCGACGTCGCGCGCGATGGTGACGAGCGGAGGATGGACCGTGACCAGGAACGCTGTCGCGGCCTTGTTCCCGTGGATGTCGGTCGCCGTGGTCGTCACGGCGGTAACCCCAACTGGGAAGGCGTCGCCAGGCGAGTGAGACGAGGTCACCGTGGCTATGCCGCAGTTGTCGCTCGGCGTGGGTGGCGTCCAGTTCACGGCTTTCGTCGTCTGGCCAAGCGGCGCAGCGGTCACGATGTCCGCCGGGACGTTGAGGAAGACCGGATCTTCACGGTCCTCGATCTCGACCGCGAACGAGAAGCTCGCCTCGTTCCCCGCCGCGTCCGTCGCCGTGTACATGACAGCAGTTGGCCCAACAGGGAAGGAGTCCCCTGGCGCATGCGTCGCCGTCAGGCTCAGCACGCCGACGTTGTCGGTCACGTCGATGCCGACCTCGGGAGGTGTCCACGCGACGGCCGCGCCGCAGATACCGAGGTCGTTCGCGATCGGCTTCGAGAAGGGAAGAGGCCACGCGAAGACTGGCGGCTCCGCGTCGGTGACCGTGACGGTCACCAGCCCTGTGGCTGTCCCTCCGTAGCCGTCGGAGACGGCGTACGTGAACGCATCCTCGCCGGCGAAGCCCGCCGCCGGCGTGTACGTGACCTTCCCCGCCGCATGTGCGACCGCGCCGTGGCTCGGGGTCTCCACGGAGGAGATCACCAGATCGTCTCCGTCCAGATCCGCGTCGTTCGCGAGGACGGGAATTTGGACCGGGAGGCTGCTCTTCGTGGATGTCGCGTCCCCCGCGCACGTCGGTGCCGTGTTCAGGACAGCGCTCAGCACCGTCACCGGGATCTCCGAGCGCCCGCCGCGGTGGTCATCTGCCACGATGGTGAACGAGTCTGCCTGCCAGTGCTGACTCCGATGCCAGGCGAGCAGCGTTGTCGGAGTGACCTGGTACGTGACCGTCACGGCATACTCCCCACCTTCCCCGCTTGTGAGGACGCTCGCCACTCCGTAGCGGGCGGGCCTTCCGATGCGGATCGCCACTTCGTCACCATCGCGGTCCGTGACGCGCAGGCATCCGATCTCGTACCAAGCGGGATCCATCAGCAACGTCTGGGTGCGATACGACACGGGAGTCCAGACAGAGGGCTCCAGGCTTGTTGGATCGAACTGCGGAGGCGAGTTGACCTGCAATGACCCTGTGGTCTCCCAGACAGCCTTCGTGCTCCGCAGCAGGTCCAAGACAGTGACACGCATCGCGTAGGGATCGACGCTCCCGGCCGAGCAGTGGATCACCGTCTCTCTCCAGGTCGGGACCGTGCGCGGCCGCACGACTCTCGACTGACACGACCCTGCCCGTGCTAGCAGTCCTGCGACGCCTCCACCCGCGCTCTCGACTGAAACGCAGTACCCGGAGCGCCCTTGCTCCTGCGGCAAGAAGGTGGGATCAGTGACCTGCAATGTCCAGGCCGTGCCGTCGCCGCCGCAGCACGGCGACACGACGGGCGTCGGGCCAGAGACGATCTCGATCTCAGGCGGGGTTACGACTTCGTAGTAGAAGGTCCGGAAGTGCTCCCGTCCGCACGCATCTCGAGCGAAGACCATCGCACTCCCACCTACTGCGCCAGGTCGCCAAGTGAGGACGACCTCGCCTTTGCGGGTCTTGAGGCCGGCAATCTCTCCGCTCTGAGATTCCAGCAGAGATGCCCCAACGTCAGCACCTCCTCTCACGGACTCCACCCACAGCTTGACGATGTCGCCCGCGCCGTCGGGATCCAGAACCTCGACACGGAACGTTGTGCTCCCTCCCCGCGGCAGGACGATGGGGAATGCAGGTTCCGTCCCAGGGCAGGTGACGATCGTTGGCAGAGAAGCACACGCCGGCTGTCCGCACGCTTGACAGACTGACGCGCACTCAACGGTCATCGTCCTTCGAGCTGGGGCAACACGTGCCGTGGCCGACACCTGCCTGAATCCCAGGCTCGCAGCGAAACTGAGTGACAAGTGACCAGACAGCGCTTGAGCGGAGTACCTCTGGGTGGTCCAACACGTCTCCTGCGCGGAGTGCGGCCCTTCCTTCTCCACTGACCCCTCCGGGAAGAGCGCCAGGACGGCCCGGGTTACGAAGTCCTTCGGAGCCAGTTCTGATCCGGCGACAGAGGGATCAAACAGGCCCGTAACTCTTTCCTCCGCTTGGGTGTAGGCTACCGCGGAGAGCGCAGTGGGACAGCATGCGGCGACTGACAGGGAGGAACCCGGCACGGGGTGGCAGGAACAGAGATGCTCGATCGTCACCATCGTAGCCAGCGTATAGGACAGGCTCACCGATCCGCTGATGCTGAGAGCACCAGTCCCTCGGCCCAGGGGCACTGCGAGGCCGGCGCGCGCACCAATGGTAACACCGAGGTCTCTGCTCTCGATGGTGACGGGGCACCTCGAACTGCAGATGCAGTCATCTGCAGCAGGATGAGGGGCAACCAGCCAGACGGCGGCAATTGCTGCCCATGTGCAGAGAACCCCCTTCCTCACTCCGGCCCCCCGTTCCACCAGATCCACGCGCATCCGAGTTCCTGCTCCACGGCTGAGACCAGTTCTGCCTGTCCGTTTCCATCGAGATCGCATATCCACAGCGGGCCGACGGGAACTGGGATCGCGAACCCCGCAGCGAACGACCCATCACCCTCTCCGGGGAGGACTAGCACGCCCGCGCCGCTCACGCTGCTCATTGCCAAGTCGTTGATTCCGTCACGGGTCAGGTCTCCGAGGGCGAGAGCGCCGTACGACCAGAGGGCATCCCCTGCGGGGAACTTCTCTGGTCGAAGCTTCCTCGTCACGCCTGTCGAGAGGCAGACGTCGAGCTGGATGCCGTCGACAGCGATCTCCGGGTCCTCGGCGTCACCCGACGCCGACAGCACCAGCCCTGCGACGACGATGTCGTCGAGCCCGTCTAGATTGAGATCGCCCGCGACCACGGCCTGAGGGAGCACCGATAGGTCGAGCACGGGTGCCGATACAGCCAGGGTTCGCCCTGCCAGGCTCGCCCAAACGACTGATGTGGAGCCCGCATAGGCGATGACGGCCAACTCCGGCTTGTCGTCGGCGTCACGGTTCCCTCTGGCGAAGAGCCCGATCTCGCCGACTGGCCATGCGTAGTCGGCGCGCTCGCTCCCAGACCACAGCACCGTCAGGATGTCTGGCTGTGCCCACACGACATCCTCTTCACAGTCCCCATCGAAGTCACCTTGGCAGAGGATCGGGAGTGTCTGCGGATCGGCCTCCCAGGAGGCTGGGCTCGCCTCAGAGAGTGGCAGGGCCCAGACCTTCATCGCCACCTCGTCCGGCACGTCTTCCCACCATTCCCTCGTGACATGCGGCTCTCCGAGCACATAGGTCGCCGTGCGAGTGGTGGCACTTGCGACAGGGCCCCACTCGCCGAATCCCACTTCCTCTAGGTTCCAGGGCCATGGACAACACAGGAACGCGCCGCCGCTTTCATTGGACAGAACCTCCACTCCGGCCCGGCCGCTTGTCAGCAGGTCCAGATCGGCGTCGTGATCGACGTCACACACGTCGATGGGCAGCGCGCCGTGGTAGGGAATCAGGCTCGCGCCCCACAGGGAACCGCTGTTCAGGTTGACCGTGGTGTAGTAGTGGCCTTCATTTGCGATGTCCGCGAACCCGTCTCCGTTGACGTCGACCCAGTGGAGGACTCCTTCCTGCTCCAGCGCAAATTCGCTCACCACCGGGCCGAAGCCTCCGCAACCGTCTCCCCTGCGAAGGGACATCCACGCGCCGTTCCTTGTCACCAGATCGAGGTGTCGGTCCCCGTCAACGTCCACTAGGTAGGGGAAACCCACCCGCTGGTCGTAGTCACCGGCCGCCACGAAGTGCCCGGCGTCCCAGAGGGCGACGCTGACCCGTGCCTCTGTCCAGATGACCGCGTCTGTGTGGCCATCCTCGTCCACATCACCGCAGTCCACGCCGTGGACCTGCTCGAGCGTCTCGTATGCCCAGCCCGCATCGACAGACTGGTGCTCTGCGGGGGCATCACCATCCGGGTACCAGGCCTCTGCGTATCCGCCGACACCGTCACCGTAGAGCACACGCACACCCCAGCTGCCGGCGTCGGACTTGCGGTCCGTCTGGACCACAACATCAACCACGCCATCCCCGTCGACATCGCCGATGTGCGTCGGCAGGGAGTTCTCGAGGCTCGCAACCTCTCGTGCCTCACTGAAGACCCATCCAGCCTCGCCTCGGATCTCATAGACCTGGGTACTGAGCTCCCCTGTCTCAGTGAAGGTGGCAGCTGCGGCCACGAACCCTCTGCCGCCAGCTCCCCGTACTGGGCAGAGCAATGAGAACTCCGACGGCATCTCGAACGAGGCCGACTTCCGCCCACCAAGCTGCGCTCCGGTGTTCTCGATCACCCACAAGCGCGGCGTCCATCCCGCGTCGGAGAAGTCCGTCGAACTCACGACAAGGTCCTCGTCTCCGTCGTCGTCGATGTCGACAAACTGAGATGCTGCGGGGGATGACATTCCGTCCTCGAAACG
>JAKLDZ010000247.1 GCA_022703255.1 Myxococcota bacterium
GATCCCACAGCGGTGATCGAACACAAAAAGGTGACGATGAACCCGTCAGAAGCTCAGATGTCTATCTGGATTCGCCTGCCTTGTCAAGGCGGCGAGCCTTGGCCCTCACGTCCACAACCCAGCGGGATTCTGTCGAATTCAGGCTCTCGTGAGGGCCTCGCGAGAGCCCTCGGCGACGCGCACTCGATGCGGGTGGGCGAACAGCGACGCCCGCTGCTCGCGCACGAATCCGCACAGCGTAATGCCCGTGCTGCGCGCCGCCTCCACCGCCAGCGACGTGGGCGCCGACACCGCCGCCATGAGCTCCACCCCCGCCCTCGCGCACTTCGCGACCATCTCCAGACTCACCCTCCCCGATAGCATCACTCCACACCCGCCGCAGTTGGCTTCCCCCAGCACCCGCTTGCCGATCGCCTTGTCGAGCGCGTTGTGACGTCCCATGTCCTCCGCAAACGCCAAAGTCTCGCCCCCCGCGTCGAACACCATCGCCGCGTGCGTTCCCCCACAGCGCTTGAACGCCTCCTGTCTCGCAAGCAACGCCCGGCTCACCCGCCCCAACAGCTCCGCCTCCACACGCATCCCCTGCGATACCCGCGGAAGCCGCGAGATGCGCTCCTCGGCCTTCGACGCTCCCGCCCCTCCGGCCGAGGACACCACCACCCGCCCCCCGCCCCAAGTCACCTTCCGCAACGCCTCCCGCGTCAGCTCCACCCGGACCACCGCCCCTTCGTCCTGCTGGCTCTCCATCGTCGCGATGTCGCCCAACCCACCAATCAAACCCTCGGAAAACAGGAACCCCACCGCCAACGCCTGCTCCTCGCGCGGAGTGCACATGAGCACGTAGGTCCCCACCTCCCGGACCTGCACCGTGACATGTCCCTCCTCGGTGACGAAGCACGGCTCCTCGCGCGGTGCAAAGGCTCCCTCCGCCGTGGGAACTCGAATCGCCACGACCGGCACCAGGGAATCGCAATCCTTCTCCATCGATAGGCTCCGAACCTCTCGCTGACAGGTGTCAGCCCCCCTGTCAAACGTCACGTCCCCGTGCGCTTCCCCCTGTTCACGGGATGCTATTCGTGTAGGGTGCCGCCGCGATGCGAACCGTGAACGAGACTCGAGAGCCGCACTCGTCTCCCCGCGTCCCGCTCTCTCCCTCGCGCAAAGGCCTCCCATCCCGCACTTCCCCCATCCGCACGCTCCCCCCAAGGACTCGTGCGTATGGCTTCACACGTGCCGTCGATGCCGAAAGCTGGGCACGATATGCCTATTCGTGCTTCAAGGGTCGGCGATCCATTTCCGGAGCGACAAAACCATGAATCGACTCAACTCCCTTTCGTGCAAGTTCCTCGTTGCTGCAGCATCCTGCCTGTGGGCTGGCGCGGCCGCTGCCGAGCCCGCTGATCCTCCTGCGCCCGCTCCCGAAGCCGCGCCCGCGGAGACCAGCGCAACCGCATCGACCGACGCAAGCGCGTCGACCGCGACCGCGTCGGCGACCACGGACGCAGCGACTCCCGCGGAGCAGACCCCGCCGGCCGGCGAAGCCGCTGCGGCCAAGAAGCCGGCAGCATCCGCCCCCTATATGCTGCCGTTCTACCTGCGCGGCATCACGCCCGGCACCGTCGTGCGCCTCGAGTCCACCTACGCCATGTACAAGGTCCCGGCCCCGGTCGACAAGTCGGGCAACACCCTCACCTCCGTGCTGACCGCAACCTATAAGGTTGCCCCCTGGATCGCCCCCATCGCGCGCGTCGGCCTCGTGCGCAACTCGTTCAACGACGAGTCCGGCATGGCCATCTCGAACCTCGGCCTCGGTGCACTGTTCGGCGTCAAGCTCGACCCCACCATGCGCCTCGGATTCGCCGCCATCGCCACCGTTCCCACGGGCACGGGCGCCGGCAACGACCCCGACGTCAAGACCGCCACAGCCATGAAGTCCGCCGGCGCGGCCCGCTACGCTTTCGATAGCTCCATCTACGCCAACAACGACACCGCCCTCATCGGCGGCGCCGACTTCGCCTACATCGACCACGGCCTCACCGCCCAGGTCGAGGCCACCATCTTCCAGTTCATGCGTATCCGCGGCGATGAGGTCCAGAAGGACGAGAAGCGCACGCTGCTCACCTCGGGCCTCTTCCTCGGCTACTTCGTGATCCCCCAGCTCTCCCTCGGCGCCGAGCTCCGCTACAGCCACTGGCTGTCCACCCCCGCCGCTGTCGAAGCCAATGACGCTGCCCGCAACAACCTGTCCGCCGGCGGCGGCGTCCGCGGTCACTTCAAGTTCGGCGAGTCCGTCTGGTTCCGCCCCGGCCTGTCCTACCACCAGGCCCTCGACGAGCCGATCAGCGAGAGCAAGTACAAGTACATCCAGCTCGACCTGCCGTTCGCCTTCTGATCCCTCGACGCGGGATCCCCCGAGTTCTCTTCCGTACTCCCATCCTGTGACTCGATCGTGCCAGACACGATCGACGTCCGCCCGTCGACGACCACGTCGTCCCGAACAGCACGCGTCGAGAACCTCAGGTAGCGCTCTTCCGCCCGGCGAGCGCCGTCGCCTCGGCCCGCCCCTTGTCCGTCAACACACGGAGGTCCCCGTTGCGACGAGTCAGTCCCTCGCGGTCGAAGATCGCCAGGAGCAGAAGGCAGATCTTGCGGTTGCCGTTCACCAGATCCCGGAAGGCCGCCACGGTCATCCCGGCGCCGCTCGCTGCGGGCGCCTTGAGTAGCGCCGTGCGGCACGCATCGACAACCGATGCGCCGAGGTATTCGCCGTCGATGTGATGCGCGCGCTTCTGCTCGACGAGATACCGCAAGGCCTGATCGACCTCTTGCGCCGAGATCTTCTCCCTGGCCGCCGCTTCCTTGAGCTCGGCCAGGATGGGCGTCGTCATCCCTCTCTGCGTGAGGTACGTCTCGACGAAGGTCGACTGGCGCCGGCGGTCCGAGCCGAGGTCGATCCGGTGCTTGAAGAGCACGTACGTCCGCTCGACCGGTCGGATGCGCTTGTCCTTCTCGAGCACACCCAGCAGCAGGCGGAAGCCTTCCTCTGCAACGCCGCCGCGCTCGATGCCGAGCGGGCCCATGAGCTCCTCGACCGTTCGTCCACGCTCCGTCAGCGGGTTCTCCCGATGGTGCCGCGCCAACGCCGCGAGCACGGCCTCCGACAGCCGCTTGCGCGTCTCACTCGACAGGAAGACTCTCCGCGACGTCTCCCCGAAGACCACGATGTCCCCCGGGAGTCCGCGATCGAGCACCGCGAGATCCTCCTCCGCAACGTTGAGCAATCCCGCCAGGGTCTGCGCGTCCACGGGACGTCGCTGCTTGCGGATCTCCGCTGCCGCGAGCTGCGTCAGCTCCCCCGCGGCGAGCACGCTCAGCGCGCGCGTCACGGACTCGGTGCGTCGACGGTGGTGCAGGGGTTTCGGGTCGAGGATCGTGCCCCCTCCGAGCGTGAGGTCACTCGAAGAGCTTCGTAATACGAATCGATCGCCGGCCTGCACCACACACGGCACGCCAAGGTGGAGCTGCACCAGCCCCTCGCCCCCGGGAGGGAGCGTCTCGCGATCGAGCAGGTGCACCCGCGCCTGGTGCTCGTAGGTGCCAAGCTGCAATACCGCCTGCGCCCAGCGCCCCAGCGGTCGCGAGTCCGCGAACAACCGGACCTTCGCATCCACCAGCTCCGTCGATGCAAGCTCGCGATCGCATATCACCATCCCCCGCTCGAACTCGTTGCGGTCGAGCCCCACGAGGTTCACCGATGCGCGGTCCCCCGCGCGAACGACGTCCACCTCGACGCCGTGACGCTCCAATCGACGAACCCGGAGCCGCCGCCCCAGAGGCAACAAGTACGCGGTGTCGTCGCGCTTGAGCTCCCCGCCGAGCACCGACCCCGTGACCACCGAGCCGAATCCCGCAACGCTGAAGACGCGGTCCGGGAAGAGACGAAACACCCGACCGCTAGGGCGCTCGCTCGTCGTCGCCGCCACGCGCTCGAGTGTCTCGCGCAACGCTTGCAGCCCTTCACCCGTGACCGCCGACACGCGCACGATGGGACAGCCGTCGAGGAACGTCCCCTCCAGCAACGCCGCAAGCTCCGCCTCCGCAAGCTCGGCGATCTCGGGATCCACCAGATCGATCTTGTTCAACACGACCAGGCCAGACCGAATGCCGAGCACGTCCATGATCTGCACGTGCTCCCGGGTCTGGGGCATCACACCGCTGTCCGCGGCGACCACCAGCATCCCGACGTCGATGCCCATGGCCCCCGAGACCATCGTGTGCACGAAGTCCCTGTGCCCCGGGACGTCCACCACACCGAAGCTCACTCCCGAAGGAAGCTCCAGGTGCGTGAACCCGAGATTGATCGTGATTCCTCGTGCCTTCTCCTCTCGATGCGTGTCGCAGTCGAAGCCGGTCAGCGCCTTGACGAGCGCTGTCTTGCCGTGGTCGACGTGCCCCGCCGTGCCCAGAATCAGCCGCTTCATGGAGAGGCCACCCCCTGGACGGCACGGGCCACTGCTTCGGCGACGACGGGCACCTGCTCCTCGAACAAGGCCAGCACGTCGAGGATGAGCCGTCCCTCACGGAGCACCGAGAGCACCGAAGGTTCGCCTTCGAGGAGCGCGGCGTGCAGCAGGGCAGGGAAGTGCTCTCCCCGCGTCTGCATCGATGGGTCGAGGACCTGGACCCCCGCGCTGGGGATCGTGCGCCCGGGAAACGCGCCGCCGCCACACTGCCCCGCGCTCTCTACGACCCGCGATGCAACCCCGCGCTGGCCCAGAGCCTCGCACAGTTGTTCGGCGAGCCGCTGCAGGACCTCCGGTCGCCGCGAAAGGAAGGCCAACGTCGGATTCGTGGACTCGAGCGCCTCGCCGCCCCGCAGGTATCCTCCGCACACCGCCACCAGCGCGGCGTAGGTCAGCTTGTCCACGCGCAACGCACGCATCAACGGGGCCTTCGAGCAACGCTCGATCAGAGCGTGCGCGCCCACCAGGATCCCCGCCTGCGGACCGCCGAGCAGCTTGTCTCCGCTGAACGCCACCAGATCCGCTCCGTCCGCCAGCGCGCTCTGCGCGTCGGGCTCTCCCTCCAGCGAAAGCTCCGGCTGACGTCGCAGCAGCCCCGAGCCCTGGTCGTAGAACACCGGCAGCCCGTGCGCATGGGCGAGGCCCGCCAGGTCGCGCACCGAAACGTCCTCCGTGAAGCCGACGATCGCGTAGTTCGAAGTGTGCGCCTTGAAGACCAGAGCGGTCTCCGGTCCGATCGCTCGTTCGTAGTCCGACAGACGCGTGCGATTCGTCGTGCCCACCTCGACCATGCGCGCTCCGCTCTGCGCCATGATCTCCGGCAATCGGAACGCTCCGCCGATCTCGATCAGCTCGCCTCGCGATACGATGACCTCTCGCCCGCGCGCAAGAACGGACAGGGCAAGAAGCAACGCCGCCGCGTTGTTGTTCACCACCAGCGCGTCCTCCGCGCCGGTCACCGCCCGCAGCACCTCCCGCGCGTGCAAGCTGCGCTCTCCGCGCCGACCTGTCCCCAGATCGAGCTCCAGCGTGCAGTACCCCCGCGCCGCATCTCCGATCGCGTCCAGCACCGCTCCGCCGAGCGGGGCTCGCCCCAGGTTCGTGTGCAACACGATCCCCGTGGCGTTCACGATCGGTCGCAGCGTGCCACGCTTCTTCCGCTCCACGCTGCAGCCGAGATCCGACAACATGGCCTCCAGGCTGGGAACCGCGCCGCCTTCCGTCACTTGCTGACGTGCCTGGTCGAGCAGCGCTCGGATGGCGTCACGGATCGTCTCCCTCCCGTGCCGAAGGGCGAGCTCTTGGGCCACGTCGGTCTCGAGCAGGGCGCCTACGCTGGGCAGGGCACGCAGGGAGTCACGAAACGGATGCTCGTTCATGGGCAGGCCGGATGCGGGCGTGCGCACGACCAGGGGGAGTCCACGGCAGAGAGGGCAGGAATCGAACCTGCCACGGACGGTTTTATCCGCCCGCTACTGGTTTTGAAGACCAGCTGAACCACCAGATCCTTCCTCTCCAGGAACCGACCTCATCGGCCGGGGGCACGATATCGTCCCGCCCGCGCGAGCGCAACCTGTCTGGTTCGGGCCCCTTGCGTGCAACCATTGACACGCAAGGCACGGTTCTCTTAGCGTTTCCACTCCAGGCCGCATCCGGCGCGTCTGTGACCGTGAACGCGTACGACGAGGTGAACACGACATGACACCGGAGCTGAAACAATCGATCGAAAGCATCGCCGCGCGCTATCCGTGGCGACGGTCCGCGCTGCTCCCCGCCCTGCACCTCGCCCAGCGTGCAGCGGGCGGAACCGTCGGTCACGACGACCTGGTGGAAGTCTCGAAGCTCCTCGATATCCCCCTCGCCGAGGTCTTCGGCGTGCAGAGCTACTACACGATGTTCAACCGCAAGCCGGTGGGCAAGTACCACCTGCAGGTCGACACGAACATCCCAGCCACCCTCGCCGGCGCACAGCGCATCGTCGCCCATCTCGAGAAGACCCTGCGCATCCGGGTCGGACAAACCACACCCGACGGTCTGTTCACGCTGTCCTCCGTCGAGTGCCTCGCCTCCTGCGGTACCTGCCCGGTCATCCAGGTCAACGATCGGTACTACGAGAACATGACCCCGGAGCGCACCGATGCGCTCCTCGCCAGCCTGCGCAACGGAATCATGCCCGATCTGCCGCCCACCGCGGTCCACTTCGGCTCCACCTGCAACGTGCTCCTCGCCCGTCGCGGCACTCAGAACGCCACCTCCCTCGAGGTCTACAAGAAGACCGGCGGCTATCAGGCCCTCCCGATCGCCCTGTCCAAAACCCCTGCGGAGATCGCTTCCGAGGTCAAGTCCTCCAGCCTGCGCGGACGCGGCGGCGCAGGGTTCCCCGCCGGCGTCAAGTGGAGCTTCCTCGCCAAGAACACCGGCAAGCCCACGTACCTCATCTGCAACGCCGACGAGGGCGAGCCGGGCACGTTCAAAGACCGCCAGATCATGGAGTACGATCCGCACCTGCTGATCGAAGGCATGACGATCTCCGGCTACGCCATCGGAGCCAACGTCGGCTTCATCTACATCCGCGGCGAGTTCGCCTGGATCGCAGACATCCTCGAGAAGGCCGCGGCCGAGGCCAGAAGCCAGGGCCTGCTCGGCAAGAACATCCTCGGCAAGGGCTTCGACTTCGACATCATCGTCCACCTCGGCGCCGGCGCCTACGTCTGCGGCGAAGAGACCGCCCTCATCGAATCCCTCGAAGGCAAGCGCGGCAACCCTCGCCTCAAGCCGCCTTTCCCCGCAGTCGTCGGCCTCTACGGCTGCCCCACCATCGTCAACAACGTCGAAACCCTCGCCTCCGTCCCCTTCATCACCCAGCACGGCGCCGCCGCCTTCTCCAAAATGGGTACCCCCGGCAACTTCGGCCCCAAGATCTTCGGTGTCTCCGGCCACGTGAACCGCCCAGGCACCTACGAGTACCCCCTCGGCACCAAGCTCGAAACCCTGCTCGAGGCCGCCGGTGGCGTCGACGGCAAGCTCAAAGCCGTCATCGTCGGCGGCCTCTCCGTTCCCATCCTCACCGCCACCGAGGCCCAGGGCCTCGTCATGGACTACGACTCGTGCCAGAAGAAGGGCACCATGCTCGGTTCCGGCGGAATCATGGTCCTGCGCGAAGGCACCAGCATCCCCGAAATCGCCCTGCGAACCATCCGCTTCTACGCCCACGAGTCCTGCGGTCAGTGCGTCCCCTGCCGTCGTGGCTCCCATACCGTCGAGTCGCTCCTCGAGCGCATCGTCGCGGGATGCGGCACCCGCCGCGACATCGACGACGTCCTCCAGCTCTGCACATGCGTCCGAGGCTCCACCCTCTGCCCCACCGGCGAAGCCTTCGCCATGCCGATCGGCGCGATGGTCAGCAAGTTCCGCCCCGAGTTCGAAGCCCTGGTTCACTGACCTCGCCCGCACGCTGCAACATCGTTCGCTTCACGAACGATCCCTCGCCATCCCCCCGAACGTTCCACCTCGACCGGTGTCCCCAATCCTCGTCCTCGGATTCCCAACGGCCGAATCCTCGCCACGATCGAGCAGAACCCGCGGAGGGTCACCGTTGATCCCTCCCCAGCTTCCTGAGACGATGCCTCCGCGCTCCGGGCTCCCCGGTCGCATGGGCATTCGTCCGCCTCCCCTTCGAGGCTTCAACAGGTCCTGCGCAGATGATCGTCTTCGTCCTCGCGTTGGGTGCTCTCGTCGCCGGCTACTTCCTCTACGGCGGGTTCCTCACTCGCCTTGTCCGCCCGGATCCGGATCGGCTGACGCCGGCCTATGCTCAGGGCGACGGGGTGGACTTCGTGCCCATGTCCACCTGGCGCGTGTACCTCATCCAGTTGCTGAACATCGCCGGCCTCGGCCCCGTGTTCGGCCCCATCATGGGCGCGCTCTGGGGCCCGCAGGTCTTCCTCTGGGTCGTGCTCGGCTCGATCTTCGGAGGAGCGGTCCACGACTTCCTCTCGGGCGTGATGTCGATCCGGAACAACGGCGCCGGATTGCCCGACCTCATCGGCCACTACCTCGGCCGCACCACCCGTCACGTCGCGACCGCCTTCATCCTCTTCCTGATGGTCCTCGTCGGCACCGTGTTCGTCAAAGGACCCGCCGCCCTCATCGTCGCGCTCTGGCCCGCCGACAAGGCCGGCACACTGCTCGGCCCGTCCGCTGCTCGCTTCCTCTCC
>JAKLDZ010000248.1 GCA_022703255.1 Myxococcota bacterium
CGTGAGCCCACCAAGGCCGATCTCCAGGGGCAGTGCGACGGCGCCACGCACTTCGTTCGTTCTGCGAACATTGGCGCGTTTGCCATGCAGACCGGCACCTCGGCCAAGGCGAGCGCCGCGGCAGAGGTCTTCGGCGCAGGGGCGAGCGCGGAGTCGAGCAGCGAGAAGTCCACGGCCAACCGCGATGGCGACCCCAAGTCCTGCGAAGGTTCCTCACCCGACGCCAAGGCGCCTCCTGCGCAGTGCGGCGCCGCAGTCCGCCTCGTGCTCGCCCCCATCCGTCCCGCCGCGGACGCTCCCCCCGACAAGCCCGTCGCCGCGGTCGCGCCCGAGGAGCCCGAGTGCCCTCAGGGGCTCGTGCTCTCCGAGGGAAAGTGCACGAAGAAGGAAGACGCCACGACGCACCAGTGTGAGCCGTCGGCTGCCGACGACTGCAAGGCGCAGTGCGACAAGGGGCATGCGGGGAGCTGTGTCACGCTGGGGAAGTTGCACCTTCGCGGGGCCGGCGTGGACAAGGACGACGCGAAGGCCGCAGAGGTGTTCCAGAAGGCGTGCGACGGGAGCGATTCCGAAGGGTGCGCGGGGCTCGCCGCGCTCGTTGCGCGCACCGATGCCGCCAAGGCTGCGGGGCTCTGGACGAAGGCGTGCGACGGCGGGGTAGCCGCTGCGTGCACGGGGCTGGGCAAGGCGACGCTCGAGGGGGCCGGGACCGACAAGAACCCGGAGCGAGCGCTGGCGCTGCTCCTGCGCGGCTGCGACGGTGGCGATCCCGAGGGGTGCTCGGTTGCGGCCGACCGCGTGCGCATGGGTACTTCGACCGAAGATCAGCAGCGCGCCATCCAGCTCGACAACCGCGCCTGCCAGGGGGGCGTCACGCGCGCCTGCGTGAACGTGGGCAAGGCCTACGACGGCGGCTCGAAGGTCATGGGCCGCAACCCCGGAGTCGCGCAGATGGCGTTCCGTCGCGCCTGCTTCCGCGGTGACCCCCTCGGCTGCTTCGAGCTCGGCCGCTCCCTGTGGGACAGGAGTCCCGACGAGTCCAAGCGCCACTTCCAGATGGCGTGCATCCGGAGCTATCAGCCCGCGTGCGCTGCCCTCAGCGTGCTGTATGGCGAGAAGCGCGCCGTGATGACTCCCCTCAATGTCAAGCAGCCCCTCGAGCAGTCCTGCCGCGCCGACAACGCACTCGACTGCACCATCCTCGGTCTCGTCGAGCTGGCCGCCAACAACAAGACCGTCGTCGTGTCGCTCCAGCGCGCCTGCACTCAGGGCCAGAAGTTGGCCTGCAAGCTCGTGGAGCTCGCGAAGTAGTCCTCTCCTCCGCGCCTCCCATTCCCCAGGCTGTCCTCACGCCTCGTGCCCCTGTGCCCGCCGCGCCATGTCCTCCACCAGCGCCCTGCGCCGCGGGCCGATCATCCAGTTCGCGGTCTCGAGTCGTCGGATCGCCTCCGCAACGTGAGCCTCCGTGAGGTCACCGGACCCCTGGTTGGCCTCCGACATTACCCGGTGATCGGAGCGCGCGACGCGCCACCAGCCGGGATGCCCGATGCGCGCGCCCGCGGCCGCGAGCCCGGGCAGCATCTCTTCGATGGGTGAGCCGGGGAAGTAGGCATACCGGTGCGCCATGAACGCCAGAAGTCCCTGCGACGGGCCGTCCCACAGAAGGCGCCAGAACCACTCCGTGCTCTCGCGCAGCATCGCGGGGGTCTCGCCCGGGTGATTGACCAGCACGCCGATTACGTACTCGACACCATGGCAATCGCAGGCGCGCAGGGCGCGCACCAGGTGGCTCAGGTAGGCCTCGGGCGATCGCGTCTTGTTCATGATTCGGAGCATCGACGGAGAGGCGGAATCGACTCCGAGGTACATCACCGGCTTGAGCGGCGCGAGCAGCTCGAAATCGTCGGGGTCGAGCTGATCGGCGCGCACCTCGAGGCAGGGGCGCGCGCGCAGCGGATGGCGCGCAAGCTCCCGGAGGAACCCCTGGCGCCAGGGGCGGCGCAGCCCGAAGATCGCATCCTGGATGCGGAACAGCCCATCGGTCGACCGACGGTCCGCCTCGAGGCACTCGGCCACGGCGTGCTCCACCGACATCGTGTCGTAGTCCGAAGTGCGATTGGAGCAGTAGCTGCACGCGTGGGGGCAGCCGCGGCTCAGGAAGACCGAGGCCTGGTGATAGGGATACGAGCCGTCGGTGCGAAGCTGATCGAGCGGGGCAGGGGAGCCCTGCACGACCACGGGCCGATCGGGGCGAGGGGATTCGCTCTCCGCCAGATTCGCGAGGAACAGCTCCCCCGGACCGCGCACGACGTAGTCGAATGGGAAGGAGTCTCCCACTTTCGTGTAGTCTTCCGGCAGCACCGAGGGGTGATATCCGCCGACGGCCAGCACCGCCTCCGGCGACAGCCTGCGTCCGAGGGATCCCACGGCGACCGAGCCCAGGTATTGGAAGCTGGTCCAGGCGGACACGCCGAGGACGTCGAAGGGAATGCTTGCGATGCGCTCCTCGATCCTGCGCAGGTATCCGGGCAGGTCGTTGCCCGGCAGTCCGAAGTCCACCAGCGGGTCGAACACCTCCACGCGCGCGCCCCGCGAGCGCAAGAAGGAATACAGCACCTGCAGGTGCGTGGAGGTCGGGATGCGCTCGAGCGCATCCACGTGTAGCATCGGGGCTTGGACCAGGAGCACGGAGCGCATCAGCAGGGGATCCTTTCCATGAAGTATCTCGAAAACAACCGTCCCGCCATCGCTCTCGCAACCCGCCGGAGCCTGCAGCGGTGGCGCGCGCAAGGGTGGCTCGACGATCCCAGCGCCTCGCTGATCGAACGCGTGCTCGACAAGTCGCGTCCGGGGAGCCTGAGCCTGTGGGTCCACGACCTGGCCCTCGAGCTCGGGGCGCCCCTCGAAGCGGCGTTGGATCATGCGAGCGCGGCGGAGCTGCTCTATGGCGCGATCGACTTCACCGACGACGTCGAGGACGGCGACGCCGGGAGGTACCTGCCCGACGTGAGCCTGCCGGTGAGCATCAACGTGAGTGCGCACCTGTTCGTGTTGGCGTGGCGCGCGCTCTCGGAGCTCGACGCTGAGTTGTCAGCCGAGACAGCGGCACGGGTCTCCGGGATGTTCTGTGGACAGCGAGGGGAGCTCACGCGCGAGGGCTGGTCGATCGAGGCTTATGAGCGCATGGCGCGGGCGACGGGGGGGCTACAGATGGAGGCGTATGCGCGAATCGCGGCGCACGCGGCCAGGGTCGATGCAGAGCCCCTGGTGCGTCCGGCCGGTGCGCTTGGGGTGATGATGCACCTGGCAGCCGATATGCGCTCGGGGGATCCGAGGCTCATGTCTCTGCCGGAGTCGGAGCGGGAGGGCCTCCTGGCGCGAGTCGGGATCGAGCTCGACGCGGCGCTCCGGGCACTTCCTTCCCAGGCGGTGGAGCGCATGCGCTCGGTGATTCCTCGCATCGAGACGCAAGAGGGGCGTTGACGCACGCCACGCGAGCATGCGATCATGTCCTGTCTGCTGGCCCGAACTCGGAACCGCCCGGAGGAACACGCCATGGCAGGTGCAGGCTTCGCAGTCACTCGTGAGCTGTTGGACTGGCTGGAGGGACTCGCCTCGAACGGGGCTTTTGTCGTGACCGCCGACGGCACGGGAGGGTTCTCGCCTCCGGTCGACAAGCTGGTGCGCGCGATGCATACGGTGCTTGCGGGCGGGGAGGTCGAGGTGGTGGTCAAGACGCCGGGGGATTCCACGACCCGGCAGAAGCTCGACGCCAGGCTCGATGCCGCGCTTGGTGCCGCTTCGGTGGGCAACGAGGCCCTCACGTCGTTCACTCCGTAGTCCGACGCGGAGAACTCATGAGTGCGGACAAGCCCCGTAGAGGAGCGTGGGAGGCGTTCCGCGCCTCCTATGACCGGGTGAGGAGCTTGGAGACGTGCGCTCCGAAGTCCCTCGCGGGTGCTGCGGCCGGGGCGTTCCTCTTCATCGTCGTTCCCGCCTGGATTCCTCCCTTGGCTCGTTACGGAGGGATCCGGTTCCACTGGCTGGTGTTTGGCATCTTCTGCGCAGCCATCCTGTTCTCTTACGGGTTCCATCGGGTGCGGGGTGAGAGGCCCTGGGGCCCCGCGTTCACGGCGTTGGACACCCTGCTCTCCGAGACAGCATTCGCGCTGGCCGTTCTCACGACAACGGGCCATGTCCGCTACGCGTATGCGGCACTGCAGGGAGTCATCCTGATTACGCTGCACGCCAGCACCTACGGCTTGACCGTCGTGCTGGCCGCGCTGCTGGCCACACCGGTCCTGGTCCTGCCCGTGGTGGCGGTCGCGTTCCTCGGCGTCGAGAGCGAAGTGCTCGTGATCGCTGTCGCCCTGTACACGATCACGTTGTGGGCCAGCAACCTCACGCGCGAGCGGCAGCTCAGGGAAGCCAGGACCCTCGAGCTTCGCGAGGCCCTGCTCACCACCGACGGCGTCGCCAATCGAGCCTTCGAGCTCGCCCTCGCACGCACCGCCCTCACCGTCGGCGACACCCTCCACGAGCTGCGCAATCACCTCGGCGTCGTCGGCGCCGGGCTCGACTACCTCCACGAGAGCCTCCCGGACGATCCCGACGTGCGCGCCTCGGTGTCCGATTCGTTGGACAGCTTCCGACGGGCCCGCGAGGTGCTCGAGGGCGCCATGAGCAAGCTGCGCCGTTCCCGCGACGAGCACGCGGTGACCTTCGACGCCACCGAGGCGATCCGGGCGTTCGGCGCCGCCACGAAGGTCCCGGGCGCCAACCTTCGCATCGAAGGCGATTCCCAAGGGTTCCTGGTGCATGGCGACGGCGACGCGTTGCGCTCCGTGCTGACGAACCTCACGCGCAACGCGGTCAAGGCGGGTGCCCGTCAGGTGACCATCACGCACCGGATCTCGCGAGCGGACAAGTCGCTGCGGATCGAGGTGGTCGACGATGCCCGCGGGATCGATCCGAAGCTCGCGGGCGAGCTGTTCCAGAAGCCGTTCGTCACGGGGCGCGAGCACGACGGGGGTACGGGCCTCGGCCTGTACCTGAGCCGGCGCCAGATCGAGCTGATGGACGGCTCGATCTCCGTGTCGAGCGTCGTCCCGCTCGGCACGCGATTCACCATCATGCTGCCGGGCACCGAGCTCATCAGCGCGCGCTAACGCGCCGGCTGCGGGGATAGGGGGGTTGACGCCCCCGGTCCAAGGTGGCAAGCGATCTCGCAGGACTGCATCGTCCTGCGAACTACCGACCGTGAATTACACCGATCCCGACATCATCATCGATCACGACGCCCCCTCCGTGGACGAAGGGCCGGAGCCCATCCTCCCGGGGACCCGGCTCGAGATCGGCAAGCCGGTCCAGATCGCGGAGGGCCAGTGGCTCTGCGTGGCCAAGCTGCTGGGCGGGGCCAACGATCTCCCGTGGATCGGCACCGGCACGCGACCGGTTCCCGGTCCCGACGAGGTCACGCGCACGGTCTTCGTGGCGCAGGGGCGTGGCGACACCCCGGAGCTCGCGGAGCAGGACGCGGTCCACAATCTCGAGACCGCCTGCCGCCCTCCCAAGCCCGTCGTGCGCGGTTGTTCCGAACCGCCGCCGCCCGCGCCGGTCCCCTCCTTCGCCGCCAACAGGGCCGGCATCCGGAGCCCCGTGCCCCCTACGCCGATTGTCGTCGGGATTCCCGATTCCGCTACCGCACGCCGTGGGGGCGTCGTCGCGTGGTTCAAACGGCTGATCGGCTTGGAGCCGTAGCTGCCCGGGGCGGCGACGCTGGACACCCGCGCCTCCCGCGCACTACAACCGCTCCTGTCATGAGGTTTGGCGCGCTCCTTCTCTCGATCGTTCTTGGCTCGTCGTCGGGGGCGACCCTCGCCTCCCCCGCCTTCGCCGCCGAGCCCACGGCCGCAGAGCGGGAGACCGCGCGCGGTCTGCTCAAGGAGGGCGACTGGCTCTACTCCGGGGGCAGACACGAGGAGGCCCTCGAGCGCTATCGCGCTGCCCACGCCATCATGGGATTGCCCACGACCGGCATGTCCGTCGTGCGCTGTCTCGCCGCTACCGGTCGCCTCGTGGAAGCCCGCGACCTCGCCATTCGAATCGCTCGATCTGCCCCCCTCGCCCAGGAAAACGAGCAGTTCGCCGCGGCCCGCGCCGACGCCCAATCCACGGCCGCCGGTCTCGAGCCGAGGATTCCCGACGTGAACGTTCGTGTTTCCGGCGTGTCGAACACGGCCTCGGTCCTGGTGCGGATCGACGGCGTGGAGCTGCCGCGGGTCGCGTTGGGGCAGCCCTGGAAGGTCGATCCCGGAGAGCGCGTGATCGATGCGACTGCTCCGGGAATGTCGAGGATTCGCCTCGTGCGAAAGCTCGCAGAGGGCGACCACGCGACGATCGATTTGGCGCTGTCTCCGCTCGCCGCATCGTCTCCCGTGCCGCCTCCTTCCGCGGCGCTCCCGTCCAACGCTCCGCAGCCCCGGGACTCCAGCCTTGCGCCCGATGACGCGCAGGCGCCCCGTCGCCCCCCGCTGCTCGGCTATGCGCTCACCGGGCTCGGCGCCGCTTCCCTCACCGCCGGTCTCGTATTCGGGTGGAAGGCTCTCGAACGCAAGGGCTTTCGGGACGATCATTGCGATTCCTCCGGATGCGATCCCGAGGGGCTCGACGCCGACGCCGACGGCAGGAAGTGGGCCACCGGGTCCACGGTCGCAGTCGGTGTTGGCGCCGTGGCGATCGGTGCGGGGGTGTATCTGGTCATCTCCAACCGCGGCGCGGGCAAACCGTCCGCGGCGACCCTTCACCCAACCGGTCGCGGGGCGGCCCTCACCGTGCATTGGTAGACTGCGGTCCTCGTGGGACCGGGGCTCACTCCGAACAGGAGAGCCCCAGCTCCACCTGCACTGGCTCGTGCGCCGCCGCTCCGGTTTCGACGAGAAACAGCTCGTCGCCGTCCGCGGTCATCACCCGAATCTTGTCGAAGTCTCCCACCTTGGCGACGGCGGCAATGTGTCCGCTCGGCAGGACGCAGGCGGCCCGGTCGAGGCGTCCCGAAGGCGACACGCGCACGATCTGGCCGAGCCCCTGGTCCCTGCGCCACACCTGGATCAGATTCGGATTCCCCTCGATCCAGTTCGCATCGAAGAGCAGATCGTCGCCCCGGTACACCGGATGCGAGAACTGGACCGCATGCGATACCGGCTGATCCGTGGCCCGGACGCGGACCGTCGGAGTCGGTGGACTCTGGGAGAACGTCGACTCACAAACAGCCTGGTGCGCCTCGTTGGCTCCCGGCTCGTTGCCGCAGGCGGTGAGCACGCGCGCCTTGACCGCGTCGTAGTCGCCAATCACGTGGCCCTGCATCTCGAAGGAGGACGGGAACAGCCGCTGCGGGGCGGACCAGATCGACTTCGTGGTCGACGTGCGCGTCGTTCGAAACACGGACAGAGCGGTGCCTCCCGCGTCCCAGGTCGCGGAAACGGGGTGCTCGTAGACGGCCGAGAGTCCACCGCTCGCGACCAGGACGGGCCACATCGGTGCGCCGGAGGTGCCGGAGCCGTCGAGCTCCTCCACGGTCATCGCCTGCTTCCCCCAGGTCGCCGGGTCGATCACATAGGCGAACTCGTCGGTGGCGGTCCAGGCTCCGGTGGTCAACGCGAGGAAATGGCCGTCCGCGGACACGGTCGTGCGACGGAGCCTGTTGGGGGTCCCGGCATCGGGAGTCACCGGCGGATTGGCCGCGAGAATCGGACCCTCGAGGTCCTCCCAGGAAGCGCCGGGAGCGGCTTCGACGCGACGGACCCGGAGCGGATCGACTCCCACGGTGAACACGATGTGGCCGCCCGGACCCGCGTCGCTTGTATTGGAATCGAGCGGCGAATCCGCTTCGAATCCCGCGTCGTGATCGAGAGCAGCGTCGGAATCCTGCGCAGCGTCGGAATCCCCCTGGCTCGTGTCGACCGCCGCATCCCCCGGGGAATCTGAGTCTGCAGGGCTGGCGTCGGACGCGTCCTCGCCCGGCGCGTTCGCATCGTTGTCGGGGCGCGGCCCCGGCTCATCGCCGAAGCCCAGAAGGGCTTCGCACGCGGACATCGACGCACCGAGGCCGAGGGTGGCGACGAGGGCGGCCGCGCGGAGGAACGGGGATCGGGTGGAATCAGAACCCATAGTCTCGCATCCAGGAAGAGCCGGTGGATCGCGGCGCGGGGGAGCGTCCGGAGCCGGACGTCGTCGGGAGCCGGGGCATCGCGGAAGGGGACGGGGCAGGTGCGGGGGGACTGCTCGCGATGGGGGACGACGAGGGTTGGACCGGGGCCGATGGGGCAGGAATCGACGCGGTGTCGCGCACCGGCTGCGGCAAGGGAGCCGAAGGGACGGTGGACGAGCGAGTGAGCCAGATCACGACTGCGACGGTGAGCAGAGCGATGGCGCCCACCCAGGCGATCACGACGGTCGTTCGCTTGGGCTCGGTGCGTCGTGGTGCGCTCCTGGACGTGGACTTCGGGGGGAGCTGTGCGGCGGATTGGGAGGACGGGCGGGAGTGCCGGTGCGACCTCGACTTCTTCGGATGGGTGTGTCCGCGGGAAGGCGTGTTGGCGGGTGTCAGCGCCTGGGCGGGCGACGCGGTGTGGGAAGGCGCGGGGGCGGCGGCGGGCGTGGCGCGGGGCTCCCTCGACGGCTCCGG
>JAKLDZ010000249.1 GCA_022703255.1 Myxococcota bacterium
GTGAAGATGCCGGCCATGGAGCCGTCGGGGATCGCCTTGGTCTCGGTGCTCTCGTAGTGCGTGCCGTTGTTCGCGCACGTGCCGCCGGGGCAACGCGTGATCGCCAGCGACCAGCTGTTGAGCTTGCCCTTGTCCGCCTTCGCGCGATCGATCACGACCAGCTTCCAGGTGCCCTTGGCGTCGATGCCGTTGAACTCCGCGGGTGCAAACGTGCGCTTGAGGTCGTCGTCGCCGCTGCCTTCGCGATCGACCAGCACGACTTCGGGGCCGCCTTCCTTGACGAGCTTGACGGTGAGGTCGCCACGGTAGGTGTGAGAGATGTCGACGGTGACGGAGAGGGAAGCGATGCCGCCGCCTTCGGGGACTTCGATGATGCTGGTGACGCCGGTCGGGTCGCTGTCAGGGATATCGACGGCGGTGGTGTTCTTGTACTCGCTGCCCGAGTCGGTGCAGGCGACGTTGGTCTCGCAATCGGTGTCATCGCAGTCGAGCTTGCCGTCGAGATCGTTGTCCTTCTTGTCGTTGCAGACCTCGGGGACCTTCTTGATCTGCGGCAGGTCCGCGCCGTACACGCTCGCGAACTCCTTGATGTACCGATAGGAGATCCAGCCGTAGCCGGCTCCGTTGGGATTCTGCGTGCCGAAGCGGCCGGTGCCCCAGCTGTTCTTGAAGAGGAAGAACCCCTTCTCCATGACGGGCTTGCCCTCTGCGTCGACGACCGGCTTGCCCTCGCCGTCGAGGGTCTGCACCTCGAGGTTGTCATCCCATCCGACGAGCAGGAAGGAATGGCCTGCGGGCTTCTTGAGGCTCTCTTCCTTGTCCTTGGCGTTGGGGTACAGGACGTAGCCCTTGGCCGAGTAGGAGCTGTTGGTGGGCAGGGGCGAGGCGCCGTGGTTCCAGGCCTGATAGAAGAACTTGCCGCCGGCCACGACGGCCTGTCGCTTGCCGTACATGAAGGCCTTGATGCTCTTGTCCGACGAGTTGACCCAGCGGCCAGCGGGAAGCTTGAAGCGCGGGGCCTCCAGGGCGGACTGCGGCGGATCCCCGTGCGTGTAGCACTGAACCGGCACTTCCTTGCTGCCGTCGCACTTCGGATCGTTCGACGAGTTCCACTTCGTGGTCTGATACGGCCACGCGGTCTCCTCGGTGATGCCGTACTCGTGGATCGCGTCGATGTTCTGATCCGCGCTGGAGCCTTCGGTGTACGTGAAGGCGCCGAGCTCGACCTTTGCGGACCACTGCAGGAACTGCTCCGAAAAGTCCGGGGTCTTGTAGGTCCCCTCCGCGATGTACAGGTGCTCCATCAACGCGACCGTCGAGAAGATCGAGCACACTCCGCGGCTCGCCTGGTTGCGCACCGGGGACTGCAGCTTCATCAGGTCGGTGAACACCGGCGGATACGTCGCGTCGGCCTTGCCCTCCTCGGGAATCGTCGAGTTGTCCGGCGCCCCCGACAGCAGCGCATCGGGATCGCTGAGCGCCTCCTCCTCCGTCGACGGCGGGATCGTGGGATCCCCCGAGGCGGGAGTGTCGCTGTCCGACGAGCAGGCAGCGATGGAAGCGAAGAGGAAGACGAGGGCCGGAGCCGTGAGGGGGGAGAGGCGAAGGGAGTGGGTCATGGTCGGACAGGATAGCGGAAATCCGACGGCCAGGGAAGCAGGCCCAGCGCAATTTCTCAGGATTCGTGGAGCGGGAGGTGGCGTGGAGAACCGGGGTGCCTCGCCCGAGAGACGGGGGGCATTGTGCCGCTGTCCGGGTCAGGCTGCCGGCGGGCTTCCGCCCCAATCCGCGGGCGTGACCTTGTGCTGCTGCAGCAGGTTCAGAAGGTGTTGCGGCTGCACGCCCATGTTCTGGGCCGCAACGACCACGTTGCCCTGGGCCTTCTGCATGGCCGCGATCAGCATCCCGCGAAGATCCCCCATGCCGCCCATCATCGTCGCCTTCGCCGCGCTCGCCCCGGCGACCTTGCGCTGCAGGGCGTAGTCCACCCCGAAGTCCCCACGCGCCCGGTACACGAACACGGCCTTCCCGATCCGCACCTGGTCGCCGTCCTTCAGCAGCCGCACGGTGATCTGCTGCCCGTTGACGAACGTCCCGTTGCTGCTGTCCATGTCCTTGATCTGCAGTCCTCCCGGCACGGCCTGGAACTGACAGTGCACCCTCGACGCGTCCGGATCCGTTGTCTGGATGAAGTTCCCCAGCCCCCGCCCGATCGTCGCCGTGCGATTCGCCACGTGAAAGGTCTTGCCCTGCACGTCGCCCGCGATGCCCACCAGCCAGTTGAGCTGCGCGGAGATCGATTCCGCCGCCGTGGTCCCGCTTCCCGGAGGCATCGAGCCTGCTCCGCCGGCGCGTGGCGGGAGCGACCTTGATCGCGCGGGAGGAGCAGCCGCCGACGCTCCGGACATCCGACGGATGACCAGCAGGAGCAGGAACCCCATCACCAGGGCGATGGCGGCAACGATCAGGACGCGTACGAGCACGACACGTACTGTATCTGCGGGGCGAGAAGACGTCCACATTCCGGCCGGACGAACCGCTGCTTGACGCCTCGCACCGCGCAGGGGACATTCGCTCCCCCAACTCCGACTGCCCGGACATCGCGTCGGATCACGAAGCATGCGAGGTACTCCGTGAGCTTCCCGTACCAGTTCTCCGCCTCCGCGCAGGCCATGCGCCCCTCTCCCATCCGCGAGCTGTTCAAGCTCATCCAGCGCCCGGGAATGATCTCCTTCGCCGGTGGATTGCCCGACCCCGCCATCTTCCCCACCCGCGAGTTCGCCCAGTGCGCCCCCGTCCTCGGCGACAAGGGCACCGTCGCCCTGCAATACGGCGCCACCGAAGGATACGCACCGCTCGTCGATCTGCTCCGCGAACGCATGGAGAAACCTCTCGGTCGCCCCATCCGCCCCGAAGAGGTCATCATCTCGTCGGGCTCGCAGCAGGTCATGGACATGCTCTCCCGCGTGCTCATCGACCCCGGCGACGTCATCATCACCGAGGCCCCCACCTACCCCGGCGCGCTGCACACCTTCCGCAACCAGGGCGCTCGCTTCGCCGTCGTGCCCTGCGACGCATCCGGCATGATCGTCGACAAGCTCCCCGAGGTCATCGACCGCTGCCGCAAGGAGACCGGCAAGCTGCCGAAGCTCATCTACAGCATCGTCAACTTCTCGAACCCCTCCGGCGCTTGCCTCGCGGCGGCGCGTCGCCCGCTGCTCGCTCAGATCGCCAGCGCCCACGGCGTGCCGGTGCTCGAAGACGACCCCTACGGTGAGCTGCGGTATCACGGAGAGGCCGCCCCGACGGTGTTCTCCAGCGGTTCCGGGGGAGTGCTCTTCGCTTCGTCGTTCTCCAAGATTCTCGCCCCCGGCGTGCGCGTCGCCTGGGCCGTCGGTGACCCGGAGCTCATCCGCAAGATGGCCATCTCCAAGCAGGGAATGGACCTGTGCACTTCCGTCGTGGCCCAGGTGCTCGTTGCTGAATACTGCCGGCGCGGTTTCCTCGATGCCCACCTCGAGCGCATTCGCGCCCACTACAAGGCCAAGGCCGACGCCATGAGCGAGGCGCTCCGGCGCAGGCTCCCCGAGGGGGCCGCGCAATGGGCCGATCCCGAGGGAGGATTCTTCTTCTGGGTCGAGCTCGCCAAGGGCAACGCTCGCGACCTGTTCCAAAGAGCGGTCGATGCCGGCGTCGCCTTCCTGCCGGGCGACACCTGCTACCCGTCCAGGGACGAGACCGTGGGCGAACCTGTCGACGGCAGTCGTTTCGCGAGGCTGTGCTTCACCTTTGCGCAGCCGGCGGAGATCGACGAAGGGGCTCGGCGTCTCGCTGAAGCTCTCGGCTGATTCCCCGGCCATTCATTCGACTCATTCGACTCACCTGACTTCGACGCCGACGCAGCCGGACCGTGCTAGCCTTGGTCTGCTGGAGTTCGTCCATCCTCGGAGGTTACGCGATGTCTCGTGCTTGGTTGTTCGTGCTCTCTGCGTGCGCGGCCCCCGCGGTGGGGCTCGGCTGCGGCAGCCCCGAAGACGCTGCGCTTCCGCCTGGCGGAGGTGGCTTCAAGACCGACGCGTCGACCGATACCGGCAAGCAGGACGGCGCAACCGGAACCGATGGCGGCACGGACGGCAGCGTTCTTCCCGATGGTACGACGCAGCCCGACGTCGTCGTCGATCAACAGGCCGAAGCCCCGCCGAAGTGCTCGCCGGGGGTCATCGAGTGCAAGAGCAACGTCAAACGGCTATGCCTCGACGACGGCACGTGGGGTCCTGCGGAGGACTGCGGAGCGCAGATCTGCTCGACGGTGTTCGGCTGTGTGGTGTGCCTCCCTGGGACCGGGACGTGCAACGGCAATACGGCCACGCAGTGCAAGCCCGACGGTTCGGGCTTCCAGGACATCGTGTGTGATCCGATCATGGGCAGCACGTGCGACGAGGGGCAGTGCACCGGGCCGTGTGCCCCGAGCAAGCTCGGCAAGAGCTACATCGGCTGCGAGTACTACCCCACGGTCACCCTCAACCCTCTCATCGGAGAGCTGGGCGGCACCGACTCCTTCCATTACGCCATCGCGGTCTCCAACACCTCCGCCGATCCTGCCGACATCCTCATCACCCAGGGAGCGGGCAACGTCGCACAGCAGCAGGTGGCCCCGGGCGCCGTCGCTGTCATTCACCTGCCGTGGACTGCGCTGAAGACCGCCATGGGCGCCACTACCATGCTGGCCAGCGGAGCCTATCGCCTCCGCTCCACCCGGCCCGTGACCGTCTACCAGTTCAATCCTCTCGAGTACGGCGCGGGCGGGTACTACTCGTACACCAACGACGCCTCGCTGCTTCTCCCCGTCAACGCGTGGGGCAAGAAGTACGTGGTCGCCGCTCGCAACACCTGGGACAACGGCAACATCAACTCACCCGGATTCTACAATGTCGTCGCCTCCGACGACGCCACCACCGTCACGCTCACGCCTTCGGCAACGGGCAGCTCGGTGCGGGCGGGAGCCGGTGTGGGCGGCGACGGAAACGCTGTCGTCACGCTGCAGCGCGGCGACTCCCTTCAGGTGCTGTCGGGGACCCCGACCTCGGCCGACGTCACCGGCACGATCGTGACCTCCGACAAGCCGGTCCAGGTCATCGGCGGCCATGCGTGCACCAACGTCCCCGCCAACATCACCGCCTGCGATCACCTCGAGGAGTCGATGTTCCCCATCTCGACCCTCGCCAACGAGTACATCGTCACCCCGCCCTCGCTGCCCACCATGGCGCAGCCCAAGTCGTTCCTCGTGCGCGTCATCGCGGTCGAGCCCGCGACGAACATCACCTACGATCCCCCGAATGGCGGCTGGCCTGCGGCTCTCGCCAATACCGGCGACTACGTCGAGCTCGACTCCAGCGCATCGTTCCACGTCAAGGCCACGTCCCGTGTCCTCGTCTCCCAGTACATGAAGGGACAGGATGCCGGAGGTGGCTCGGGCGACCCCGCCCAGGCCCTCGCCGTCACCAGCGCCCAGTTCCGCAAGGACTACCTGTTCCACGCGCCGGTCAACTACGACCACAACTACGTCAACATCATCGCCCCCAACGGCGCGGCGGTGATGCTCGACGGCGCCCCGGTCGCCGCTGCTTTCGAGCCGGTCGGCGGCACCGGCTTCGGTGTCGCGCGCGTGAAGTTCGCCAACGGGGGCGACGGCAAGCACAGCCTCACGGCCGACAAGGGCGTAGGCATCACCGTCTACGGCTACGGCAGCTACACCAGCTACTGGTACCCGGGCGGCTTGAACCTCGCCGATCTGTAGAACGGACGACGGGCAACGGAGCGACATGCCCCGTGATGCCCGTCACCGATCGCCTCGAAATCCTCCCTATCGGGAGAACCTTCCTTCCGTCTCCATCTGCAGCTGCATCATGCGCTGACCGTCGAGAAACGCGATCCCACGCTTCTGATCGAACTGCGCTTGCGACGCGAAGGTGCTCGTCGTGCTGATCTTGAGCTGCCCCTGGGCGACCGATTCGAACTGCTGCATCTCGCCCGCGGGCATGCCTTCCATCGGCTGCTTGGGGCCGGTCGCGTACTGCCTCACCTCGACATCGAGCGAGATGGCACCGGCATCGATGCTCTTGACTCGATAGAGGCGATAGGAAATCGTCTCGAGTCCCGCCAGCGAGGAGCGGGCCTCGGCGATCCAGGCGGCGCCGACGCCGACCGGCTTGTCGGGCACGGGCACGTACATCGCGAAGAGCATCTCCGCGGCGCCGTACAGCACGTACTTCAGCTCCGCCGCAGTGTCCTTCGACACCGTGACCGCGACGTCCTCGGCTCCTCCGGAAGGACCGCCCGTGATGCGGAACGAGCTCCCGGTGAGCTTGGCGATCTCCTTGTCGGTTCCCGCGGGGATCTGGCCGGGCTGGGTCGCCGAGAGCACCGCCTTGTCCACCTTCGCGGTGATCGACGCGGGCGAAGGCTTGTCGCCTGCCTTGGCCTTGTCCAGCTTGAACGACAGGGTGAGATCGACCGAGGGCAACGCGGAGCGCGGTCCGGTCCGGATCTGGATGGTCGTGCGTCCAGGGCCCTTCAGGTCGCCGAGCTCTCGTGCGATCGCGCTCTTCGGGTCCGCGCCCTCGCTGCCCACCTGGATCTTCACGGGCGCGTTCTTGGCGTGACGCGCGTCGGCCAACTCGGGGGGGAACACGCCCCCCGGGGGAGGACCATCGGGATCGACCGCGCGGGCCGAGGCCGAAGCGGACGCCGCGGCGAGGGCTTCGCGGAGCTTCGGGTTGTCGAGCCCCGGGGTCTGGGCGGCGCTGGTTCCTGCGTCGACGGCAGGGGACTTGTTGGTCTTGTCCTCGCACGCGACGAACGCGGGGGCGAGGCACAACAGCACGCACGGGATGAGGGAGCGGGCACGCAGCATGGGGCGGTATGTAGATCAAACCCGGCCCGGAAGCCAAGGCGCACGGTGGGTCACTTCGCGAGGACGGTGAACGTGCACGAGGCGATCTCGTTGCCGGCGTTCCCTGCAAACTGGTCACATCCCGAGCCCGGCTCCCCGGAGTGGTCCGCCTCCGAGACGAAGGTGACCTTCGCGACCCCCGGCTGGCACGAGGAAACGGTCGTGGCCCAGCAGTGTGCGGCCTGAACGCACTCCGCGTCGGGCAGCGGCTTCGCCGGCACGTTCAGCAGTTGCCCACCGCACGAGATGTGGAACCGCACACACACGAAGCCCGTATTGTGCTCGTACCTCAGGTTGAAGCCCGCACTGACCGGGGGGTTCGGCGTGAGCAGGAAGCCCGTGCCGGAGCACTGCGGCCCCACGACGATCGCATCGACGACTGCGGCGTCGGCGACGTCCACGACGTTCTTGTCTGCGAGAACGTCCTTCGCGGCATCCTCGGGGCTCTTTTCCTGCGAGACATCCTGCACGGACGTGTCGTCGTGCAGGGTGTCCTTCGGAGCGTCCACTCCGCCGTCGGAAGCGTCGTGCGAGGACACGTCGGCGCCCGCATCGTACGCGGGGGCAGCCTGGAACGATTCCCCTCCGCAAGCTCCCAGCGGGAGCAGGACGAGCACTGGCCACGCGCGAAGCTTCATGCGCACGGTGTAGCGTAGGCGAACGTCGTTCGACAAGGCGGCCTTCGCTCTTGCCTTCTTTTGGCGACGTACTACCATGCGCCACCGCTCGAGACAGACGCCTCTGCCCCCGTAGCTCAGAGGATAGAGCAGCGGTTTCCTAAAACGATATTAGCGGAAACGAAGACTGGTATCGTTTCCGGCGCGATTGACGGGAAACAGGCTGAAACCCAGGGCGAGATGAGCGCAACAGGCGATGACGCCGCGCCCCCTCCGACCCCGCCGGATTCCGTCGCATCCCCCCCTGGGACGATTCCTGGGACGTTTCATGACCCGGTATTCCGCTCCCTTGGGGTGGCAATCGAGGAAGCGGCCAAGGCGGGGCAGTGGGAGCTTGTGGGGGCCTTGACAAGTGCCCTCCGAATGCGTTTCCACGAATAGCCAACCTGTCAAGGGGTGCGATTGCTGATTTCGACCCTTGCGTTCGCCGATGCAGCCCGGTCCCAGGCCGGCCCGCTCGCCCTTGGCTCTCCTCACGGGGGGATTCCTGCGCACGCTACCGCGTCGCCATCTGATAGTGCTGTATTGACTCGCAAAGATCGGTTTCGGTTCAACTACTTGCGCGATCCGTGGTGCCCAGTGCTTGCATGGCCACTACATCTTGGGGTAACAGAGTCTTTAGGGGCAACGCGTCATTGCAGCAATATTCGCCGGGGAATCGGCGCGATGGGACCGGCCCGCGCCTGAACATCACCACCGGGGGAGGGCTCACGCCATGGGGCACCCCGGGCGAGCGCCCCCCACAAAAGAAAGGATAGAGGATGGCAGATCAACGTACGACTACGATATCGGCAGCGCTTCGGCTGCTGGCAGACGCCCTCGACGCGCAAGCCGCGAAGGACGCCGATCCCGGCCCCGAATGGTACGACTCCGCCAACTATCCCCACGGCCCCAAGGCGTTCCGCCGCCACATTGCCCGCGGGATGAGGGCGATCAAGGCCGGCAAGGGCTACCGCGTGCGCCGCGATGACGCGGAAGCCTACTGGCAGACACTCCGCCGCGTGCCCCCGCCCCCGAAGCCTCACCCGGC